>JAUXNZ010000092.1 GCA_030682595.1 Rhodocyclaceae bacterium
ACCGACGGTTGGGCCGTCGAGACCCGGCTGCGCGGGGTTTTCCATGATGTATTCCTAGCGGTGCGGCCAAAAGTGAACCGCAAAATATACCCGGAATCACCTTACGGCTCAACACCCTCGCCCACAGTGAAGAGCCGCCGATGCTCCTTCATGGCGTAACGGTCGGTCAAGCCGGCAATGTAGTCGGCGATCACGCGGGGCATGCCTTCTTGCGCGCCGCTCGCTTGATATTGCGGCGGTAGCAGCCGCGGTTCCGCCAGAAACGCGGCGAACATGTCACGGATCACCCGGCGCGCTTTGTTGGTCATGCGCACCACCTGGTAATGCCGGTACAGTTCCGTGCGCAAAAAGGTTTTCAGTTCCCGATTTTCCGCCTGCATCGCGGCGGAAAAACCCACCAGGGGCGGGGCGTGCTCGACATCCGCCAGCGTTTTTATCCCGTTGGCCGCAATGCGCTGCTGCGTTTCCGTCAGCAGATCGGTCACCTGCGCATCAATCACGCGGCGCACCGTTTCATGGATCAGGCGGCGGCCGGTCAGCCTGGGAAATTCAAGGAGCGCCTGGCGGACGTGGCGCGCAAACAGGCTGATTTGTTCAAGCTGTTCGAGCGTGATCAAACCCGAGCGCAGCCCGTCATCCACGTCGTGATTGTTGTAGGCGATTTCATCCGCCAGATTGCAGATTTGCGCTTCAAGCGAAGGACGGCGGTCGTCGAGAAACCGTTGTCCGACCGCCCCCAGATCACGCGCCCTGGCTGGCGCGCAATGCTTGAGAATGCCGGCGCGCGTCTCGAACATCAGGTTCAGCCCGTCAAAGGCGCCGTAACGCTCTTCCAGCCGATCGACAATGCGCAATGACTGCAGGTTGTGCTCGAAACCGCCGTGATCGATCATGCACTCGTTCAACGCGTCCTGGCCGGCATGGCCAAAGGGCGTGTGTCCCAGATCATGCGCCAGCGCAATCGCCTCGGTCAGGTCATCATTCAGACTTAAAGCGCGCGCAATCGAACGGGCGATCTGGGCGACCTCGATCGAGTGTGTCAGGCGGGTGCGGAACAGGTCTCCTTCGTGATTGACGAAAACCTGCGTCTTGTATTCCAGCCGTCGGAACGCGGTGGAATGCACGATGCGGTCGCGGTCGCGCTGAAACTCGCCGCGCGTCTTGGGGCGCGGTTCGGCATGCACGCGCCCGTTGGATACCGCTTCGCTGACCGCCCAGGTCGCCAGTTCACTCACAGCAGGCTTCGATCGCTGCGCGGATTTCGGCTTGCGGTGCATCCGCCCAGGTGACCGCCTCACCCAGCCGCTTGAGCAGCACCAGCCGCAAACGTCCCGCGATAACTTTTTTGTCGTGCCCCATCAAGTCGAGATACTGCGCCGCACCGAGCGCCGGGCCGCGTACCGGCAATCCTGCCCGCACCAGCAAACGCTGCACGCGTTCGACATCGGCAGCCGCAAGCCAGCCCAGCCGTCGCGAGAGTTCCACGGCCATCAGAATTCCTGCCGCGACCGCCTCGCCATGCAGCCATACCCCATAGCCCATGCCGGTTTCAATAGCATGGCCGAAGGTATGCCCCAGATTCAGGAGCGCCCGCCCGCCCTGTGGTGCGGTTTCCAGTTCATCGCCCGCCACCACCTCGGCCTTGTTGATACAGGAGCGTTCGATCGCGTAGGACAATGCGGCGGAATCGCGCGCCATGAGCTGGTCCATGTGGGCTTCCAGCCATTCGAGAAAGGGCAGGTCACGGATCAGGCCATATTTGATGACCTCGGCCAGACCGGCCGACAGCTCCCGATCCGGCAGGGTATTCAGCGTATCGGTATCGGCCAGCACCAAGCGCGGCTGCCAGAATGCGCCGACCATGTTTTTGCCGCGCGGATGGTTGATGCCGGTCTTGCCGCCCACGGAAGAATCCACCTGCGCCAGCAAGGTGGTCGGCACCTGGATGAAGGGCACGCCACGCTGATAGGTCGCGGCCGCAAAACCCGCCAGGTCGCCGACGACGCCACCACCGAGGGCGATGATCGGGGTGGTGCGGTCGCAACGTTCAGCCAGCAGCCGGTCATAGATAACGTTCAGCGACTCCCAGTTCTTGTGGGATTCACCATCGGGCAAAATGATTTCGGTGACGAGAATTCCGGCCTGTTTCAGCGGCCGGGTCAGCCGCTCGAGATAAAGCGGCGCCACAACGTCGTTGGTGACGATCGCCACTTGTCGCCCGACAAATGAGCCAAGCGGCATGTCAAGCAGCGCCGGGCCGATGTGGATCGGGTAACTACGTGCGCCCAGACTAACATTCAAGATAAGCATAGGGGTTTTAACAGTTTTTCAATGGAGTTGACCGCGTTGCTCAGTCCGCCGTTCGGCTCGATGATGAAGTCCGCCACCTCCCGGTAGAGCGGGTCGCGTTTTTCCACGAGACTGGTGATGCGCGCCAGCGGATCAGCTACCTGAAGCAGGGGACGGGTTTTGTCGTGCCGGGTGCGCTCAAACAGCAATCCCGGGGGTGCGCACAAATATACAACAACCCCGCTGGCGTTCATCCGCGCCCGGTTCAGCGGGTTCAGCACAACCCCGCCGCCAGTGGCGACAATCAGTTTTCCAGCGCTCGCCAGTTGCTGCAACGCCTGCGCTTCACGCTGCCGGAATCCCGTCTCGCCCTCGATTTCGAAAATGGTCGCCACCGAAACCCCGGTGGCGCTTTCGATGTGCTGGTCGAGGTCGACAAACGGCCAGCCGACCGATTTGGACAAGCGCCGGCCAACGGTGGTCTTGCCGGCGCCCATCATGCCGACGAGGTATATCAGCGGCCGTCCCACCACCAGATTCACGCAAGCAAGGAAACCATCACCTCAGCGCGACGGCATCGTCCATGATTTTTGGCGTGATCATGATGAGCAACTCGACCCGCTTGTCTGATTTCTGTTTGGTCTTGAACAGGAATCCGACGTAGGGAAGGTCGCCCAGGAACGGCACGCGCTGGGTGCTTTCAAGCTCTTCCTGCTCGAAAATTCCGCCAATCACAATCGTCCCGCCGTTTTCCACCAGGACGTCCGAGACGACCTCCTTCGTCTTGATGGTGTAACCCAGCACATCCCGCGGCCCCAGGGCATTTTTGGTGATCATCAGTTTCATCATCACGCGGCCATCGGGGGTGATGTGCGGCTTGACCTTCAAGGACAGGTTCGCGTCCTGCCAGGCAACCGACGTTGCCCCGGAAGCGGTCGCCACCAAATACGGCACCCGCAAGCCCTGCTGAATGGTCGCTTCCATCTGATCCATGGTCATGATCCGCGGACTGGAGATGGTCTTGCCCTTGCCATCGGCTTCAAGCGCCTGCAGTTCCAGCGTCAGCAACTG
>JAUXNZ010000093.1 GCA_030682595.1 Rhodocyclaceae bacterium
GGCAGCGTGGCCGTATTGAGCTGGGATGAAGCGGGTGTCGCCATGGTTGATGGGGCCAACAGCCTGCGGGAGATCAATCGCCTGCTCGGTCTGGCGTTGCCGCTCGACGGCCCGAAGACCCTGAACGGCCTGATCCTCGAGCATTTGCGCGACATTCCGGAAATCGGTGTCGGCCTGCGCATCAGCGGGGTGGCGATGGAAATCGTGCAAACCGAGGATCGGCGCGTCAAGAGCGTCAAGATTTATCGTCCTTTACAAGCTTGAGCAGGCAAGGCATTATCACCGGCGCATACTGAGACCCAAGGAGCAGGCATGGCGATCCAGAAAACGAGCGACTCTCAGGCCACCTTTGCCTGGGAGGGTAGGGACAAGAGTGGCAAGATAGTGCGTGGCGAAATGCGTGCGGCAACGGAAACCGTCGTGCGCACCACCCTGCGCCGCCAGGGCCTGCTGGTCAGCAAGGTCAAGAAGCAAAGCTTCCGGGGCGGCGGCAAGGTCACGGACAAGGACATCACCCTGTTCACGCGCCAGATGGCGACCATGATGAAATCCGGCGTGCCGCTCCTGCAGTCTTTCGACATCGTCGGCAAGGGCGCCGCCAATGCCGCGATGGGCAAGCTGGTCGCGAATATCAAGATGGAGGTCGAGACCGGCTCGGCCCTCAACCAGGCATTCCGCAAGTACCCGCTCCACTTCGACCAGCTGTATTGCAATCTGATCGAGGCCGGCGAGCAGGCGGGTATTCTTGACACACTGCTCGAGCGTCTGGCCATTTACAAGGAAAAGACCCAGGCGATCATCGGCAAGATCAAGAGCGCCCTGTTCTACCCGATCTCCGTGCTGATCGTGGCGTTTATCGTCACCGCCGTCATCATGATTTTCGTCGTGCCCCAGTTCAAGCAGGTGTTCACCAGTTTCGGTGCCGACCTGCCCGGCCCGACCCTCGTGGTGATCGGCATCTCCGATTTCTTCGTCGCCAACTGGTTTTTCATTTTCGGCATCCTCGGCGGCGGGCTGTATGCGTTCCTGTATACATGGAAGCGTTCGCTGGCGCTGCAGATCGTCATGGACCGGCTGGCCTTGCGCCTGCCGATTTTCGGCGCGGTGATCCGCAAGGCGACGATTGCGCGCTGGACGCGCACGCTCTCGACAATGTTCGCCGCCGGCGTGCCGCTGGTCGAGGCGCTGGATTCGGTCGGCGGGGCATCGGGCAACTACATCTATCGTGAAGCCACGAAACAGATCAAGGCCGAGATCAGCACCGGTTCGAGCCTGACGGTCGCCATGCAGAATGCCAACGTGTTTCCGAACATGGTGCTGCAGATGGTGTCCATCGGCGAGGAGTCCGGCCAACTGGACGCCATGTGCAGCAAGGTGGCCGACTTCTTCGAGGCCGAGGTGGATGATGCGGTGGCTTCGCTTTCCAGTCTGATGGAGCCGCTGATCATGGTGGTGCTGGGCGTCCTGATCGGCGGCATCATCATCGCCATGTATCTGCCGATCTTCAAGCTCGGCGCCGTGGTGTAAGAGAAAACATGCCACTTAACGACCCGGCGATACTCGTCGCCGTCTGTACCCTGCTGGGCCTCCTGATCGGCAGCTTTCTGAATGTCGTCATCCATCGCCTGCCGATCATGATGGAGCGCGACTGGCGTGTACAGTGCGCCGAATTTGCGGGAGGTACGGCTGACGCCGTCCCGCCGGCGCCGACTTTCGAGCCGCTGTCCCTGGTCTCGCCGCGCTCGCGCTGTCCGCATTGCAGCCGCCCGGTACGGGCGCTGGAGAATATTCCCATCCTCAGTTACCTGCTGCTGAGGGGTCGCTGCAAAGGCTGCGGAAAATCCATCAGCCCGCGCTACCCGCTGGTCGAGGCGCTGACCGGCCTGTTGTTCGGCTATGTCGCCTGGCGCTATGGCGCGACGTTCGCCACTGCCTGTGCCCTGTTCTTCGTCGCCGCCCTGGTCGCCCTGACCTTTATCGACCTGGACACCCAGTTGCTGCCCGATGACATCACCCTGCCCCTGCTTTGGGCGGGGCTGTTGATCAATGTCGGCAACACCTTTACCACGCTGACCGATGCCGTGATCGGCGCGGCGGCGGGTTACCTGGTGCTGTGGTCGGTGTATTGGCTGTTCAAGCTGGTGACCGGCAAGGAGGGCATGGGTTATGGCGACTTCAAGCTTTTGGCGGCCATTGGCGCCTGGCTGGGCTGGCAGTTGTTGCCCGTGGTCATTTTGCTGTCTTCGCTGGTCGGGGCGGTGGTCGGGATTGCCCTGATTGTATTGGCGCGTCATGGCCGCAACGTGCCGATACCCTTTGGCCCCTATCTGGCCGCCGCCGGCCTGATCGCGCTGTTCTGGGGCAAGCACCTCAACCAGACCTACCTGGGCGTTCTGTAAGCTTGACAAACCAGGATCCTGCACCCATTTAACGGGGCTGCGGGCGCCGTTTCGCTATAATTCGCGCCATTCCCCGGAGAAATTCATGCCAATTTATGCCTATCGCTGCAATCAGTGTGGTTTTGAGCAGGACGTTTTGCAAAAAATGTCCGATGCCCAACTGACCGTATGCCCGGAATGCCATACCGAAAATTTTGCCAAGCAACTGACCGCCGCCGGTTTTCAGTTGAAGGGTAGCGGCTGGTATCAGACCGATTTCAAGGGGGGCGCCAGCGCAAAACCCAAGGCCCCCGCGTCCAATGGTCCCCCGCCCTGCCAGGGTGGCACGGGTTCCTGTCCTTCCTGCAACTGATCGCGGCGCGTGAAAGCTTTCAAGAAATACTTCATCACCGGGCTCTTGATCTGGATCCCGCTGGTGATCACCGTCTGGGTGGTGTCGGCGATCGTCGGCGCCATGGACCAGTCACTCTATCTGCTGCCGGAGGTCATTCATCCGGACCGGTTGCTGGGTGTCCATATCCCCGGTATCGGCACCGTGCTCACCCTGCTGGTGATATTCCTGACCGGCCTGGTGACGGCCAACATTGTCGGCCAGAAGCTGGTGCGCTTCTGGGAGGCCATCCTCGCCCGCATCCCGATCGTCAAGTCGATCTATTACAGCGTCAAGCAGGTTTCCGACACGCTGTTTTCCAGCAGCGGCCAGGCTTTTCGCAAGGTGCTGCTGGTGCGCTATCCGCACGGCGGCGCCTGGGCGGTGGCCTTCCAGACCGGCACGCCGGCCATCCAGATCGGCGAGCTTTTGCCGGATGAGCATGTCAGCGTGTTCATCCCCACCGCGCCCAGCCCGGTCAACGGCTTTTTCTTTTTCGTCAAGAAAAGCGAGACCATCGAGCTCGACATCAGTGTCGATGAAGCCCTGAAGTACATCGTCTCGATGGGCGTCGTGCCGCCCGTGCGGCGCCATCCCAACCTCGTCGGTCGCGCGCAGAACGAGTGATTCTCTTTGGCGCTCGCCGTCCCGCCAGCGCCGACTTTTAAAAAAGAACGGAAATTTTCATGCGTACTCATTACTGCGGCCAGCTCAACGCCGGTCATGTCGACCAGATCGTCACCCTGTGCGGCTGGAACCACCGCCGCCGCGACCACGGCGGGGTCATTTTCATCGACCTGCGCGACCGTGAGGGGCTGGCACAAGTCGTCTGCGATCCCGATCGCGCCGACATGTTCAAACTGGCCGAATCCGTGCGCAACGAATTCGTGCTGAAAATCACCGGCAAGGTGCGTCGTCGCCCCGCCGGCACCGAGAATCCCAACATGCCCTCGGGCGCGATCGAGATCCTCTGCCACGAACTGGAGATCCTCAACCCGGCCGTCACGCCGCCCTTCCAGCTCGACGATGACAACCTCTCCGAGAACGTGCGCCTGACCCATCGCGTCATCGACCTGCGCCGCCCGCAGATGCAGAAGAACATGATGCTGCGCTACAAGACCGCGCGCGCCTTCCGCCGCTTCCTCGACGACCACGGCTTCATCGACATCGAAACGCCGATGCTGACCAAGTCGACTCCCGAAGGCGCCCGCGACTACCTGGTGCCCTCGCGCGTCCATCCGGGTCAGTTCTTCGCCCTGCCGCAGTCGCCGCAGCTCTTCAAGCAGCTCCTGATGGTCGCCGGTTTCGACCGTTACTACCAGATCGTCAAGTGCTTCCGCGACGAGGACCTGCGCGCCGACCGCCAGCCCGAATTCACCCAGGTCGATATCGAGACCTCGTTCATGGACGAGACCGCGATCACCGGCATCATCGAGGAACTGATCCGCTACGTCTTCAAGGACGCCATCGACGTCGAGCTGCCCAGCCCCTTCCCGCGCATGACCTACGCGGAAGCCATGCGCCGCTTCGGTTCCGACAAGCCCGACCTGCGCGTGACGCTGGAACTCACCGAAGTCACCGATGCCGTCCAGGATGTCGCCTTCAAGGTATTCAGCGGCCCCGCCACTTCCGGCGGTCGTGTCGCGGCACTGCGCATCCCCGGCGGCGCGGCTCTGACGCGCGGCGAGATCGACGGCTACACCGAATTCGTCAAGATTTACGGCGCCCGCGGCCTGGCCTACATCAAGGTCAATGACGCGAGCAAGTTGAATGAAGAGGGGCTGCAGTCGCCGATCGTCAAAAACCTCCACGCGGCCGCGCTGAAGACCATCGTCGAGCGCACCGGCGCGCAATCCGGCGACCTGATCTTCTTCGGCGCCGACCAGACCAAGGTGGTCAATGACGCACTCGGCGCGCTGCGCAGCAAGATCGGCCACGAGAAGAACTACCTCAATGGCAAGGCCTGGGAGCCGGTCTGGATAATCGACTTCCCGATGTTCGAATACAGCGAGGAAGACAAGCGCTGGACCGCCTGCCACCACCCCTTCACCGCGCCCAAGGATGGCCACGAGGCGCTGATGGAAACCAATCCGGCCGAATGCCTGGCCAAGGCCTACGACCTGGCGCTGAACGGCTGGGAGATCGGCGGCGGCTCGGTGCGTATCCACCGCGAGGAAGTGCAGTCGAAAGTCTTCCGCGCGCTGGGTATCGGCGCGGCGGAAGCCCAGCTCAAGTTCGGCTTCCTGCTCGACGCCCTCAAGTATGGCGCGCCGCCCCATGGCGGCCTCGCCTTCGGCCTCGACCGCATCGTCACCATGATGACCGGCGCCGAGTCGATCCGCGACGTCATCGCCTTCCCGAAGACGCAACGCGCCCAGTGCCTGCTGACCGACGCGCCCTCCGGCGTGGACGAGAAGCAGTTGCGCGAGCTGCACATCCGCTTGCGGCAGAAGGTCGAGACGCAGGTCGAAGTCG
>JAUXNZ010000110.1 GCA_030682595.1 Rhodocyclaceae bacterium
GTCCGGCGAGGGCGGCTTCCAGCGCGGCCTGCAGGCCTTCGGTGAGCGTCGCGCCGGGCATCACGCTGTCGAGGAACAGAGCCTCGGCCTTGCCATCCATGGCACGCTTGAGGGTGTGCACGACAGAGGCGTCCTGCCCCAAGGCGGCGAGCTTCTTCAGCAGCGCGGACGTCGGCTGGCCGTTCGTGTCGAGTGCCACGGTCACAGGCATGAGTTTCTGACGCACTTGACGGTCAGGTGCCAGCGTCAGGACATCTTTTACCCAGACACCCAAACGCCTTGGCGAAGCATACGCAATGTATGTTTCACCGTAAGTGCTACTCCCACTTGTGTCAGCGAGAAGCTCTGCGGTGCTTAGCTTCCACCAAATATCTTGTGCGAAGGATTTACCGAGGGCATGAAGTGCCTTGGGCGGCAGTTCCTCGACGCAAAGCTCCACGAGCAGATTCTTGGTTGTCATCTCAGGCCGCCTTTTTGGCAAGTTGCGCCAGCACTTCGTCGGCGTGGGCGCGCGGCGCCATCGGGAAGCCGAGGCGGGCGCGGCTGTTGAGATAGGCTTGCGCCACGCTGCGCGCCAGATTGCGGATGCGGCCAATATAAGCTGCCCGCTCGGTGACGGAAATCGCGCCGCGCGCGTCGAGCAGGTTGAAGGTGTGCGCCGCCTTCAAGACTTGTTCGTAGGCCGGCAGCGCGAGCTGTTGCTCCATCAGGTGTCTGGCGTTGCCTTCGTGCGCGCCGAAGGCGGTGAGCAGGAAGTCGACGTTGCTGTGCTCGAAGTTGTAGGCGCTCTGCTCCACCTCGTTTTGGTGAAACACGTCGCCATATTTGAGTCCGGGCGCGTAGGTCAGGTCGAAGACGTTCTCGACGCCCTGCAGGTACATCGCCAGTCGTTCGAGGCCGTAGGTGATCTCGCCGGTGATCGGCTTGCAGTCGATGCCACCGACCTGCTGGAAGTAGGTGAATTGCGTCACTTCCATGCCGTTGAGCCACACTTCCCAGCCGAGGCCCCAGGCGCCGAGGGTCGGATTCTCCCAGTCGTCCTCGACGAAGCGGACGTCGTTCTGGTTCAGGTCGAAACCCAGGGCTTCGAGCGAGCCCAGATAGAGTTCGAGGATGTTCGCCGGCGCGGGCTTCAACACTACCTGGTACTGGTAGTAGTGCTGCATGCGGTTGGGGTTCTCGCCGTAGCGGCCGTCCTTGGGGCGGCGCGAGGGTTGCACGTAGGCGGCCTTCCAGGGCTCGGGCCCGAGGGCGCGCAGGAAGGTGGCGGTGTGGCTGGTGCCGGCGCCGACTTCCATGTCGTAAGGTTGCAAGAGCGCACAGCCCTGCGCGTTCCAGAATTCCTGGAGGCGAAGAATAATTTCCTGAAACGTGGGTTTCATTGTCGGCAGCAAGTTCGAGAAAAGTCGATTTTACCGGCTTCGGCGCTGCCGATAAGCTTGCAAGAACGCCGGCAAAACCGCACAGATCGCCAACAGCAGCGCCAGCGCATTGCCCCAGCGCGCATAAGGAGTCAAGCCAGTGAAGCCTTGCGCCTCAACGTGCAGCGCGCCGCTGGTGAACGCCGGCAGTGCGCCGAGCACCCGGCCATCGGGCGCGATGGCCGCCGTGATGCCGGTATTTGTCGCGCGCAGCATCGTGCGTCCGGTCTCCAGCGCGCGCAGCCGGGCGATCTGCAAATGCTGCGGCTGGGCGAGCGAGTCGCCGAACCAGGCGGTGTTTGAGAGATTGATCAGCAGCGTCGCCTGCGGCAGGGCGCGGATGATTTCCTCGCCAAACAGGTCTTCGTAACAGATATTGGCCGCGACCTGCTGGCCCGCGATGACCAGCGGCGCCTGCCGGGGCGGCCCGGCGGAAAAGTCGGACATGGGAATGTTGACCAGGCCGAAAAACCAGGCAAACCCCGGCGGCACGTACTCGCCAAACGGCACCAGATGATGCTTGGCGTAGGACTGCATGACGCCCTCCGTCCGCTGAATCGCGATGGCGCCATTCACATAGCCGCCCTCGCGATGGCGTACCGCCATGCCGACCAGGACATCGCCATGCTGTGTCAACGCCTGCAGTACCTCGCGCGGCACCTCGTGGAAGAACAGCGGCAGGGCGGTTTCCGGCAGCACGGTCAGCGCCGCCGGGTTTTCCCGCGCCAGCCGGGTGTAAGTCTCGATCGACAGCGGCAGGCGCTCGGGCACCCATTTGAGGCTCTGCGGGATATTGCCCTGCAAGAGGCTGACAGAGAGCGGTGCGCCGACCGGTTGTGTCCAGCCCATGCCGCGCAACAAGGCACCGCTGCCGAAGAGGGCCAGGATCAGCAGCCATGCGCCGCGCCGCTGCAGCCCCGCAGTTGCCAATGCGGCCAGCGCCGCGGCGGTCAATGCCGCCAGCAAGCCGATGCCGTAACTGCCCAGCACTGGCGCAAAACCCGCCAGTGGACTCGGCGGCGTCTGTGAATAACCCAGTGCCAGCCAGGGAAAACCCGTGAGCAACACGCCGCGCAACCATTCGGCCAGCATCCAGAGTCCGGCGAACAGCAGGGCATCGCGCCAGAATGTGTTGCTTGTAAGGCGCCGATAAAAAAACCCTGCCAGTGCCGGAAACAGCGCCAGCCAGCAACAGAACAATACCGTGGCGATGCCGGCCAGCGGTGCCGCCATGCCGCCCACGTCATGCAGGCTGACATAGACCCACGACACACCGGTCAGGAAAAATCCCAGCCCCCAGCCAAAGCCCAGCAGCGCCGCGCCGCGTGGCGTAGGCGCGGCCTGCCACAACCGCATCAACCCGGCCAGCGCGAGAATCGGCAGGGGAAACAGTTCAAGCGGCGCGAAACCGGCAACGCTGACGCAGCCCAGCAGCACTGCAAGAAAAGCGGGGGGCATTAAAGTCGGCGCCGGGCCGTCCCAAGCCGACGTCCGCCCCCCTGTGGGGGGCAGCGAGCCGGGGTTGCGAGCGTGGGGGGGCATTAAAGTCGGCGCTGGCGGAACGGCGTCAGCATGTCGCAGCTCACCGCGCCGCGAGCTGACGCGGCGCCCAGGCCCACTGTTTTTCCCAGCTCGCGCGCACCATGTTCGGATATTCGGGGCGGCCGAGACTGCCGTTGTAGCGGCCGAGGGCGCGAAACAAATCACCATTCTCGATGTCGAGATAATGGCGCAGGATGGTGCAGCCGAAGCGCAGGTTGGTGCGCAGGTGAAACAGGTTGTGGTCGGGCTTGCCAATGACCTTGACCCAAAATGGCATCACCTGCATGTAGCCGCGCGCGCCCACCGACGAGACGGCGTGCTTGCGAAAGCCGCTTTCCACCTGGATCAGGCCGAGCACCAGTTGCGGATCGAGCCCGGCGCGGCGGGCTTCGTAGTGCACCGTCCTGAGAAATTCATGGCGCGCCCGCCGGTCGGGGATGCGTTTTTCTAGCCGCCGCGACATTTCGGTCAACCAGTCGATTTTTTCCCCGATGGTGTCAAATTGCGGCTCGGGGGAAGCCTGATCCGACACGGCCGCATGGAGGGCGGCCTGCACGCTGGCAGCGAGCGGCTCGTAGCGCTGCGCGCCGGCCCAGGCCAGGTTCGCCCAGCAAGCCAGCAGAATGCAGAGGACGCAAGAAACACGCCGGGCCGCCCCAAGTGTTTCTTGGCCCCTCGGGGGGAGAACGCCGCAAAGCGGCGTTTTCGGGGGGGGATTTAGCCGGTGCATACCTGCTGTGAAACGAGCGCAACAAGGTCGGCAATCGGCACCTTGGTCACTTCCGCGGCGCGGCGCTGCTGGTATTCGGCCACGCCTTCCTTCAGGCCGCGCTCGCCGATGGTGACGCGATGTGGCACACCGATCAGCTCCCAGTCGGCGAACATCACGCCGGGGCGTTCGTCGCGGTCGTCGAGCATGACGTCGATGCCAAGGGCCAGCAACTCGTCGTAAAGCTTGATCGCCGCCTCGCGCACGGCCGGAGACTTGCCCCAGCCGACCGGGCAGATGACCAGCGTGAAGGGCGCGATGGATGCGGGCCAGATGATGCCGCGCGCGTCGTGGTTCTGCTCGATGGCCGCGCCGACCAGTCGGGTCACGCCGATGCCATAGCAACCCATGACCATGAATTGCGGCTTGCCGTCCGCGTCGAGATAGGTGCAGTTCATCGCCCGCGAATATTTGTCGCCAAGGAAGAAGACGTGGCCGACTTCGATGCCGCGCTGGATGGCCAGGCTGCCCTTGCCGTCGGGCGACGGGTCGCCGGCGACGACGTTGCGGATGTCGGCAACGAGATCCGGTTCTGGCAGGTCGCGCCCCCAGTTGATGCCCTGGATGTGAAAGCCGATCTCGTTGGCGCCGCTGACAAAGTCGCTCATGTTGGCGACCGTGCGGTCGGCAACGATCTTGACCGGTTTTTGGGTGTTGAGCGGGCCGAGGAAACCCGGCGCGCAGCCGAAATGCGCGATGATTTCGGGCTCGCTGGCAAAACGGAAGCCGCCCTCCAGCCCCGGCAGCTTGCCGGCCTTGACTTCGTTGAGGTCGTGGTCGCCGCGCACCAGCAGCAGCCAGATTTCCGGACCGAGCGGGGTGTCGGCCGCCAGCACGATGGACTTGACGGTGCGTTCGAGGGCTAAGCCGAGCAACTGGGCGACATCTGCGCAGCGCGAGGCGTTCGGCGTGGCGACCTTGGCCATAACAAAAGTCGGCGCTGGCCGGACGGCGCTCAAGGGCAGCGCTTCGGCCAGCTCGATGTTGGCGGCGTAGTCCGAGTCGGGGCAGTAGACCAGCAAGTCTTCGCCGGTGTCGGCGATCACCTGAAACTCGTGCGACAGCGAACCGCCGATGGCGCCGGTGTCGGCGGCGACGGCGCGGAAGCTGAGGCCGAGCCGTTCGAAAATCTTCACATAGGCGGCGTACATCGCCTGATAGCTTTCCCTGGCGCCCGCCTCATCGCGGTCGAAGGAATAGGCGTCCTTCATGGTGAATTCGCGCCCACGCATCACGCCGAAGCGCGGCCGGCGTTCGTCGCGGAACTTGGTCTGGATATGGTAGAAATTTTTCGGCAGCTGGCGGTAGCTGTGGATCTCGCTCCGGGCGATGTCGGTGATGACCTCTTCGGAGGTCGGCTGGATGATGAAGTCGCGGTCGTGGCGATCCTTCACGCGCAGCAGTTCCGGCCCCATCTTGTCCCAGCGGCCGGTTTCCTGCCACAGCTCGGCGGGCTGCACCAGTGGCATCAGCAGTTCGATGGCGCCGGCGCGGTCCATGTCCTCGCGGACGATGGCCTCGATCTTGCGGATCACCCGCAGGCCCATCGGCAGGTAGCTGTAAATCCCGCCGGCCAGCTTCTTGATCATGCCGGCGCGGGTCATCAACTGATGTGAAACGACCTCCGCGTCGGTGGGAGCCTCCTTGAGGGTGGTGATGAAAAACTGACTGGCGCGCATGGCTTTCGTTCAATTCAATGCAGGAATCGGCGATTTTACCTGTCTGGCTTTCAAGAAACACGCCGGGCCGCCCCAAGTGTTTCTGCCCCCTGTGGGGGGAAGTCGCCGTCAGGCGACTACGGGGGGTGCTTTTATTAACCGGGTGAATGTGGAACAATCGGGGCCAGACAAACATTTTGAGGTTTCAGCATGCTCGATCGGGAAGGTTATCGCCCGAACGTCGGCATCATCCTGACCAATCAGCGCGACGAGGTATTCTGGGGCAAGCGGATTCGTGAACATTCCTGGCAGTTCCCGCAGGGCGGGATCGACAAGGGGGAAACGCCCGAGGAGGCGATGTTCCGCGAGCTTTACGAAGAGGTCGGACTCAAGTCCGAACATGTGCGTATTCTCGGGCGCACGCGCGATTGGTTGCGATACGACGTTCCCAGGCACTGGGTGCGCCGCGAATGGCGTGGCGCTTATCGGGGGCAGAAGCAGATCTGGTTCCTGTTGCGGCTGACCGGCCGCGACAGCGATATCTGCCTGCGCGCCACGCCAAAGCCGGAGTTCGACGCTTGGCGCTGGAGCGAATACTGGGTGCCGCTTGACTCGGTGATCGAGTTCAAGCGCGTGGTGTATGAGCAGGCGCTGACCGAACTGGCGCGGCTGGTTTTCCATTCCCGTGAGCGCAGGCCTGGGGGGCCGGGTTGTGCGTGGCCCGTGGTTGAGGAACAGGTAAACGAACGATGATGCGATTAGCCGTCTTGTCGATAGGCTTTTTGGTGGCCGGCGGCATGCTTGTCGATGCACACGCGCTCGACCGGGACGATCCGGACGCGCCCCAATGGAAAGAGGCGGAAGTCGAGCTTCCCGCATTTCCGCAACCGGGCAATTTGCGCGAGTTTTATGTCAGCGGAGCGACGACGCACAAATTCGCCATCGACGCCACGACACTGAGCGTCGGCAAGGACGGCGTGGTGCGCTATGTGCTGGTGGTGCGGACCAGCGGCGGCGCCACCAACACCAGCTTCGAAGGCATCCGCTGTGAAAGCGGCGAATTCAAGATTTACGCCACCGGTCACCAGGACGGTCAATGGGTGCGGGTACGTCAAAGCGCGCCCTTGAGCGATTGGCGGCGCATCGAGAACAAACCGGTCAATCGGCACCATGCTGCCCTGGCGCGCGAATTGTTCTGCCCCAACGGCACGCCGATCCGCAATTCGGCCGAGGGCCGCGAAGCGCTGCGGCTGGGTAGGCATCCCGCGGTGGTCCAGCCATGAGTCTGTTGGACCCTTTCATTTTTCAAGTCGACCAGGCCCTGCGCACGGTTTTTGCCAAGGCGCCCACGACGCGCCCGCTGCCCGGCGCGGCGCTGCCTGAAGGCGAGTTGACCGAAGCGGAGCGCCGCCACGTGGCGGCGCTGATGCGCGTTAATCACGTTGGGGAGGTTTGTGCCCAGGCGCTGTATGCCGGCCAGGCGTTTGCCGCGCGGGACGGCGCCGTCCGGCAGGCGCTGGAGCATGCCGCGTGGGAAGAAACCGAGCACCTCAACTGGACGGAAAGCCGCATCGCGGAACTGGGGGGGCGCAAGAGCCTGCTCAATCCGCTGTGGTATGCCGGCGCCTGGACGATGGGCGCGTTGGCCGGACGCTTGGGCGACCCGGTCAGTCTGGGCTTTCTGGCCGAAACCGAGCGGCAGGTCGAGGCGCATCTGGACAGCCATTTAAGCCAGATTCCGCAGGCGGATCGCCGTTCGCAGGCCATTATCGATCAGATGAAGGCCGACGAGATTGCGCATGCCGCAACCGCCATCAAGCTGGGCGCCAGTGAGCTTCCCGCGCCGGCCAAGGGTGCCATGAAACTGGCGGCGCGAGTGATGACCGGGACAGCGTACTGGGTCTGATCAGACTTCGGCAATCTCCCATGTGTGACTCATGGCGGCGGTCTTGCCGAGCATGATCGAGGCCGAGCAGTATTTTTCCGCCGATAGATGAACCGCCCGCTCGACGAGCGCCGGCTTGAGGCCCCGACCCGTGACGACAAAGTGCATGTCAATGCGGGTGAATACCTTGGGGTCTTCCGCCGCGCGTTCGGCCGCGACCTTGACCGCGCAATCGACGATGTCCTGCCGCCCCTTCTGCAGGATCATGACGACATCGAACGAGGCGCAACCGCCCAGGCCGGCCAACAGCAATTCCATGGGCCGCGGCGCAAGATTGCGGCCCCCAGCCTCGGGAGCGCCGTCCATGGGAACCATATGACCGCTCCCGGTTGTCGCGATAAAGCTCATGCCTTCGTGCCAACGTACTGTGCATTCCATGGTTGAATCTCCGCAGGTGATTTGTCGTCCGATTCTATGCGGGTCGGCGTGTTCCCAAAAGTCGGCGCTGGCGAGGCGGTGCGGTCGACTTTGGCCGGCCCAGGGAAAATGATGCCGAAAAGTGATTGACTTTCACCGGCCTCCTCGAATAATATGCGCGGCTTTTCCGCGTTGCGGGCCGACTTGTATTGGTGGGTTCTGGTCTGGGCGTTCAATGAAGCAGTGTGTTTAGGTAGCAGGGATCCTCCATGAAGACTTTTTCAGCCAAACCGCATGAAGTCAAGCACGACTGGTTAGTCGTCGACGCAGCGGACAAGGTGCTCGGCCGCCTGGCAGCCGAAATTGCCCGTCGTTTGCGCGGCAAGCACAAACCCGAATACACTCCACATGTCGATACGGGTGACTTTATTGTCGTGGTCAATGTCGACAAGCTCCGCGTGACCGGTAACAAGGCGGAGGACAAGAAGTATTTCCGCCACACCGGCTATCCCGGCGGTATTTATGAAACGAATTTCCTCAAGCTGCAGCAGCGTTTTCCCGCGCGCGTGCTCGAAAAGGCCGTCAAGGGCATGCTGCCCAAGGGCCCGCTCGGTTACGCAATGCTGAAGAAAATGAAGTGCTATGCCGGCGCGGCCCACCCGCATGCGGCGCAGCAGCCCAAGACCTTGGAAATCTAACAGGACCAGACCATGGCAGCCAACTATTATTACGGCACCGGCCGGCGCAAGACCGCCGTGGCCCGTGTGTTCCTCAAGACCGGCAGCGGCAAGATCGTCGTCAACGACAAGCCGGTGGATGAGTTCTTCTCGCGTGAAACCGGACGCATGGTGGTGCGTCAGCCACTCGAGCTGACGCAGAACATTGCAACCTTCGATATCATGGTCAATGTGACCGGCGGCGGCGAATCCGGCCAGGCTGGCGCGGTGCGCCACGGCATCACCCGGGCGTTGATCGAATATGACGATACGCTCAAGCCGGCACTATCGAAAGCCGGTTTCGTGACGCGTGATGCCCGCGAGGTCGAACGCAAGAAGGTCGGTTTCCACAAGGCGCGCCGTCGCAAGCAGTTCTCCAAGCGCTAATTCCACTGGATGGTCGTCTTCATGCAAAATGCCGCCTCCGGGCGGCATTTTGTTTGAAGTTTCTTCAAAGGAGCAGACGGTTATGATCAAGGTTGGCATCGTCGGCGGTACGGGCTACACCGGCGTCGAGTTGCTGCGGCTCCTGGCGCAGCATCCGGAAGTGTCGCTGACGGCAATCACTTCGCGCGCGGAAGCTGGCGGAGCTGTCGCCGACATGTTCCCCAGCCTGCGTGGCCGCGTGGAACTGCGGTTCAGCGATCCGGCGGCCGCGCCGCTCGGGGACTGCGATCTGGTGTTCTTCGCCACCCCCAATGGCGTGGCGATGCGGCAGACCGCCGAGCTTTTGCAGGCGGGTGTTCGCGTGATCGACCTGGCGGCCGACTTTCGCATCAAGGATATTCCGCTCTGGGAGAAGTGGTATGGCATGACCCATGCCGCACCTGAACTCGTTGCCGAAGCGGTGTATGGCCTGCCAGAAATTAATCGGCAGCAGATCAGGGGCGCCCGCCTGGTCGCTAATCCTGGCTGCTACCCGACGGCTGTGCAGCTCGGTTTTCTGCCGCTGATCGAGGCCGGGTGCGTCGCCCCCGACCAACTGATCGCCGACGCCAAGTCGGGGGTGTCCGGCGCCGGCCGCAAGGCGGAAACGCACATCCTGTATGCCGAGGCCGCCGACAACTTCAAGGCTTACGGCGTGGCCGGGCATCGCCATCTGCCAGAGATCCGTCAGGGCCTGTCGGCAATCACGGGGGCGCCGGTCGGCCTGACCTTCGTGCCGCATCTGACGCCGATCATCCGCGGCATTCATGCCACGCTCTATGCGCGCATCACCCGCGAACTGGATTACCAGGCGCTGTTTGAAAAGCGCTTTGCCGCAGAGCCGTTTGTCGATGTGCTGCCGGCTGGGTCGCATCCCGAAACGCGCTCGGTGCGGGCGGCGAATTTCTGCCGGATTGCCGTCCATCGCCCGCAGGGCGGTGATGTCCTGGTGGTGCTCTCGGTGATCGATAATCTGGTCAAGGGCGCTGCGGGGCAAGCTATCCAGAATATGAATCTCATGTTCGGACTCGACGAATGCCTGGGGTTATCGCAGGTTCCCGTCTTGCCCTGATGCTGCGGCGCTTGCGGAGGCGCTTCGGCATCTCCGCTCCGCAGGTGGCGGTGCGCACCCATGTGCCGTGGTATCTGCGCGCCATCAGCATTGTTGTGCTGACGGGCGTTTCGCTCGCTCTGGCCGGGTGGGTATACGACACCGGGCGGCGGATGGCGGGCTTCGATCAGAGTGAAACGGTTAATCTGATCAAGGAATTGCGTCAGGCGAATGCCGCGCTAGATGAAGAGGTTGCCCGCTTGCGCAACTTGCAGGCGGCGAATCAGAGCAGTTTGCAGATCGACCAGGCCGCACAAGGGCTGCTGGCCGAAAAAAACAAAGCGCTATTGAGTGAAAATGCCCGGCTCAAGGAGGAGCTGGCCGTATTTGAACGGCTGACCAAGCTGGGGGGCAAGGCTGATGACGCAGTTTCCCTTGATCGCTTGAGTGTTCGAGCCGAGGGGCCACCGGGACGTTACCGGTTCAGCTTTTTGATTGCCTTGCAAGGTGCCCAGCGCGGCAAGGAAACCCGCTTCAGCCTGCAGATTGTCGCGGTGCCGCGCGCTTCAGCGGGCGCCGCGATCAGTTTTCCGCGCGCTGACGATCCCGACCCGGCACAATACGAAATCGCGCTGCGCAACTTCAAGCGCATTGAAGGAAAATTCGAGGTGCCGGCCAACTTTGTCCTGGGCGACGTGGAAATCAGGATTTTTGAGGCTGGCGTCCTGAAAGCCAGCAAGAACCTTACCCTTTAGGAGAGTCGACATGTTCGGAAAAACCAGCAAGCCCAACGGCAGGATCGATAGCCTCATCGGCGCGGGAACGACGGTCGAGGGAAATATCACATTTACCGGCGGATTGCGGATCGATGGGGAGGTGCGGGGTAATGTGTCCTCTTCAGGCGAACATCCCGGCACGCTGGTGGTGAGCGAACATGCCCGCATCGAAGGCGAGGTCAGCGTGTCGCACCTGGTGGTCAATGGCGCCGTGAATGGACCGATTCGCTCGAACGAGTTTCTTGAGCTGCAGCCACGCGCCCGCGTCACCGGCGATGTCGAGTACAACACGATCGAAATGCACCTGGGGGCGATCGTCCAGGGACGGCTGGTGCATCAGGGGGCGAGTGGTGTCAAGGCGGTCGAGTTAAAACTTGCGGCCAGCCATTGAAACGCCCACCGTCACCCCAAGCTGCCAAGGATTGACGGGCTGCTTGTTGCCCCGGATAATGGCCCGCCTGAAGATCACCCCAAGGAGAATGATTCATGAATGCACCCACAGAGATGCCAGTACCGTTGCTATTTACCGATAACGCGGCAAACAAGGTCAAGGAACTGATTGCCGAAGAAGGCAACCCCGAACTTAAATTGCGCGTTTTTGTCACCGGTGGCGGCTGTTCCGGCTTCCAGTACGGTTTCACTTTTGACGAGGTGGCCAACGAAGACGACACGGTGATGCTGAAGAATGATGTCACCTTGCTGATCGACCCGATGAGCTTCCAGTACCTTGTTGGCGCCGAGATTGATTACAGCGAGGGTCTGCAGGGTTCGCAGTTTGTCATCAAGAATCCCAATGCCACGAGCACCTGTGGCTGCGGATCATCGTTTTCGGCCGGGTAAGTTTTTATCCAAAAGCAAACAGGGCGCCACGGCGCCCTGTTTGCTTTTGTGGCCTCGACGGGCTTAGTCAAGCATTACCATCTGCACATTTCTGATATTGGCGATTTGCGCCATCAGGTCGTCGGCATGATCGCGAAATGCGGGGATTTGCGACGCAGGCAAGGGGGTGGCGTCGGGCAAGGCAACGGTCAGCGGGTTGCGGTGCACGCCGGCCACCCTGAACTCATAATGCAAATGTGGACCGGTGGCCACCCCGGTCGCGCCGACAAAACCGATGACATCACCCTGTGCGACGCGTGCGCCCTTTTTGATGCCGGAGGCAAAGGCGGACAGGTGGCCGTAATACGTCGTCTTGTTTCCGGCATGGCGCAGCACGACAAGCTTGCCGTAGCCGCCCTGGACGCCGACAAAATCGACAATGCCGTCCCCGGTTGCCTTGACGCGGGTTCCGGTGGGGGCCGCGTAGTCGATACCCTTGTGTGCGCGCATTTCGCGCAAGACCGGGTGATAGCGGGCGTTGGAAAACCCCGAGCTGATCCGCGAGAACTCAAGCGGGGAGCGCAGAAAAGCCTTTTTCAGGCTTCGGCCCTCCGCCGTGTAATAACCACCCACCCCATCTTTGGCCTGATACCAGAACGCCCGGTAGGCCTTGCCGTCATTGATGAATTCAGCAGCCAGAATGCGTTCCGCGCGGACCGGTTTTCCCAGGTGGCTGGTGGTTTCGTAAACCACCGAAAAACGATCGCCTTTGCGGAGGTCTCGGTGAAAGTCGATGTCGCCGCCAAAAATATCGGCCAATTGTCCGGCCACGCTGTCGGGTATGCCCGCATCGTCGGCAGCGCCAAACAGCGAGTGGCGGACGACGGCCGTTTGCAGCGATACCCGTGATTCGAACTGGAGATCCTGCACGCTTGCGGCGAAGCCTTGTGGGGAGCGTTGGACCAGCAAGGCGGTGTCTTTCCCGCCATTCAGCGGGAAAACCAGGGATTGCAGATCGCCATTGGCAGTAAGCTTTGCCGTCAGTGTTTTGCCGGGAACAAGCTGACGGAACAGGGCGTCGGCATCGCGGTTGCCACGGATAAAAGCGCTGGCTTCATCATCGCGGATATTCATCCGCGCCATCAGGGATGCCACCGTATCGCCGCGCTGGATGCGCAACTCGCGCGTATGCGCGTCGTCGCCGGTTTCAATCAAATGGGGAACGGGGACGGCAAGTTGCTCCACGACCTCGCTTAATTGCCCCGTATACATAACAGTGTTCGACGCGGTGCCAAATGCAGCGACCATGCCAAACAGCATCAGCGCCGTCGCGCCCGCCAGCAACCCTAAGCGACCGGCACGGGCGGATGGCGAGGTTGTCGCATGGTTTAGAATTGATCGTTCTTCGGGCATGGGCTGACTTCGTCCTTTGATAGCTTGGGGATTTTAACAGACTAATTAACCGCCTTAATAACACAGGAAATAGCATGGTCGATGTCGACTCACAACTTGCGCTGATAAGGCGTGGTGCCGATGAACTGCTGGTCGAGGCAGAACTTGTCGAGAAATTGAAAGCCGGCCGGCCGCTCAGAATCAAAGCCGGCTTTGACCCCACCGCGCCCGACCTGCACCTCGGACATACCGTGTTGATCAACAAGTTGCGCCATTTTCAGGAACTGGGTCA
This sequence comes from Rhodocyclaceae bacterium, assembly GCA_030682595.1. Lineage (GTDB taxonomy): Bacteria > Pseudomonadota > Gammaproteobacteria > Burkholderiales > Rhodocyclaceae > Sulfuricystis. The sequence continues at coordinate 13,165 of JAUXNZ010000110.1, forward strand.
CCACATCATGTTCCTGATTGGTGATTTCACCGGATTGATCGGTGACCCCACGGGGAAAAACACCACGCGACCGCCCCTGTCCAGAGAGCAGATTCTGGAGAATGCGCAGACCTACCGCGAGCAGGTTTTCAAGATCCTCGACCCGGAGAAAACCGAGGTTTGCTTCAACTCCACCTGGTTTGAGCCGCTCGGAGCGGCGGGGATGATCAAACTGGCGGCTCAGCACACCGTCGCGCGCATGCTCGAACGCGATGACTTCGCCAAGCGCTATGCCGGGAATCAGCCGATTGCCATCCATGAATTCCTGTACCCGCTATGCCAGGGCTATGACTCCGTGGCGATGCGGGCGGATGTCGAGCTGGGCGGAACCGACCAGAAATTCAATCTGCTGGTCGGCCGTGAATTGCAAAAACATTACGGCCAGCCACCCCAGTGCGTTCTGATGGTGCCGCTGCTGGAAGGCCTGGACGGCAACAATAAGATGTCCAAGTCACTCGGCAACTATGTTGGCATTGACGAGCCTCCCCGGGAAATATTCGGCAAGCTGATGTCGATTTCGGATGAATTGATGTGGCGCTACTTCGAATTGCTTTCCTTCCGGTCAGGCGACGAGATTGCCAAACTCAAACGCGAAGTGGCGGAGGGACGCAATCCGCGGGATGTCAAGGTAATCCTGGCGCAGGAACTGGTTGCCCGTTTTCACTCCAGCCGCGCTGCCGATCTGGCCCTTGAAGACTTCCAGGCGCGCTTTCAGCGCGGCGCCCTTCCCGATGACATGCCCGAGATTTCGGTCGTGGCGGCGCCCGTTGCTCAAGTGCTGAAACAAGCCGGTCTCGTCTCGAGCACTTCGGAAGCTTTGCGGCTGATCGAGGGCGGCGGCGTGCGCCTTGACGGCGACAAGGTGAGCGATAAAGCCTTGATGTTGGGGGCCGGAAAGACGGTGGTTTTACAGGTTGGCAAGCGGAAATTTGCGCGCGTGTTGCTGACCTGACGAATGATTTTCACCGAACGGAAAATTATTTTATAAAGTCTGTTGACGCCCTGATGCCGATCCGTATAATGCGCCCCTCTCGCTGCTGGGTGGCGACCGATCTTTAACAAACTGACAACCGATAGGTGTAGGTGCTTGCTGGGTTTAGGCGAGCGA
>JAUXNZ010000133.1 GCA_030682595.1 Rhodocyclaceae bacterium
GCATGAGGAAGCAGTCGGCGCCGGCCTCGATGCGATGCGCCAGGGCCTCGTCGAAGCCGATGGTGACGGCGATATGCTGCGGATGGCGTTCCGCCAGCTTGCGGAAGGCGGCTTCCAGCGTCTTGTCGCCATTCCCCAGCACGACCAGTTGCGCCGGCAGGGCCGCCAGCTGATCGCCTGCCGCCGCCACTAGGTCCAGACCCTTTTGGCTGGTCAGGCGGCTGACGACGGCAAACAGAGGGCAGTCGCCGCGCACCGCAAGGCCCATCTCGCGTTGCAGGGCCGCCTTGTTCTTGCGCTTGGCATTGAGGTGATCGAAGTCATAATTCGCAGCGAGATGCGGGTCGCGTGCCGGACTCCAGATGTCGGTATCGATGCCGTTCAGGATGCCGGTCAATTCGGCGGCGCGGCTCTGCAGCAGGCCGGAGAGGCCCATGCCCTCCGCCGTCGTCTGGATCTCGCGCGCATAGGTCGGGCTGACGGTGGTGAGCCGGTCGGCATGCCGCAAGCCCGCCTTGAGAAAGGATAACTGGCTGTAATACTCGACGCCATCGATGTGCCAGTCGCTGGCGAGCAGTCCGAGTTCGTCGAGCACCTGGGGTGGAAAGATGCCCTGGAAGGCCAGGTTATGAATCGTCAGCACCGAGGCCGCGCCGTCCTTCTCGTAAAAGCGCAGGTAGTAGGGGGCGAGGGCGGTCTGCCAATCGTGGCAATGCAGGATGTCCGGCCGCCAGTCGAGCGGTGTGGCCGGGTTTGCGCGGGCCGCCAGCCGCGCGGCGACGCGCGAGAGCAGGCCGAAGCGCAAATGATTATCGAGCCAGTCGCTGCCCTCGGGACCGAGATAGGGGTTGCCCGGGCGGTCGAAAAGCTGTGGGCAGTCGAGCAGCAGGAAGGGTAGGCCATCCGCATGCTGTGCTGCATACAGGTCGGCTGCCGGCAGTTGGCCACCCGGCGAGGGCAGATGCGCGAGGTGCTCGGCATGCGGAAAAGCCTTCTGCAATGCCGGGTAGCGCGGCACCAGCACGCGCACGTCGCAACCCGCCTGGCGCAAGGCCTGCGGCAGGGCGCCGGCTACATCGCCCAGCCCCCCGGTTTTTACCCACGGGGCGATTTCCGAGGTGACGAACAGGACATTCACCGGGGAAGCCTTTCCGCCGGGCCGCCCCAAGGAAAGGCGGCAAGCGCCGCAGGCGCAACCCGCGCATCCCTTGCGACGGAAGTGCCCCGTAATAAGCGAGCGCAGCGAGGCAGCGGGCTTCCTCCCGGGAGGGGGGATTGAGGGGGGCGGGTCATGATTTGCAGGCGGCAATCAGTCCGGCGGTGGAACTGTCAACGTCGGCCACGGGCGCCTTGCCCTCGATCATCGGCAGCAGCGCATTGGCGATCTGCTTGCCGTATTCGACGCCCCACTGGTCGAAGGCATTGAGATTCCAGAGTGCGCCGAGCGTGAACACCTTGTGCTCATACAGTGCGATGAGCGCGCCGAGGGTGTGTGGGTCGAGTTTCGGCAACAGCAGCGTGGTCGAGGGCTGGTTGCCGGGGAAAACCTTGTAGGGCGCCAGGAATCCCGGATCGGGCGGGACGGCGGCAGTCAGCTCAGCCAGCGCCTCGGCCGCGGTCTTGCCCTGCATCAGCGCCGCACTCTGGGCGAAGCAGTTGGCGAGCAGTTTTTCGTGATGGCCGGCAAGCGGAAAGTCGGCTGCGCGGCAGGCGATGAATTCACAGGACAGCGCCCGTCCGCCCTGGTGGAGCAGTTGGTAGAAGGCATGCTGGCCGTTGGTGCCCGGCTCGCCCCAGAGGATGGGTTGGGTGGGGCAGCCGACGGATTTACCATCCCGGCCGACCTGCTTGCCGAGACTTTCCATTTCGAGTTGTTGCAGATAGCGCGGCAGGAGGCCGAGCGACTGGCTGTAAGGCAGCAGTGCACGGGTTTGCAGGCCGAGAAAATCGCTATTCCACAGATCGATGAAGGCCAGCAGCGCGGGCAGGTTTTCCTGCGGTGGCGCGCTGAAGAAATGTTCGTCCATGGCGGCGGCGCCCGCCAGCATGGCCGAGAATTTGTCGAAGCCGATCGCCAGCGCCAGCGGCAGACCGATGGCGGACCACAGCGAGAAACGTCCGCCGACCCAGTCCCAGAAGGCGAAGGCGTTGGCGGGGTCGATGCCGAAGGCGGCGACCTTGTCGAGGGCGGTGGAAATGGCCACGAAGTGGCGGGAAACCGCCGCCTCGCCGAGCGCTGCCGTCAGCCACGCGCGCGCGGATGCGGCGTTCTGCATGGTTTCCTGCGTTGTGAAGGTCTTGCTGGCAATGATGAACAGCGTGGTGCGCGGCGCCAGTCCGGCCAGCGTGGTGGCGAGATCGGCGCCATCGAGGTTGGCAACGTAATGGACGCGCAAATGGGGGACGTGCTGGGCGGCGAGTGCCTGCGTGGCCATGCGCGGGCCGAGATCGGAGCCGCCGATGCCGATATTGACGATGTCGCGGATCGGTTCGCCGGTGGCGCCGCGCCAGTGTCCGGAATGGATGGCGTCGCAGAAGCCGCGCATCTTGTCCAGCACGGCCGCGACTTCCGCGCGTGGCGGATTCTCGCGCAGGGCGATATGCAGCACGGCGCGTCCCTCGGTGTGGTTGATCGGTGCGCCGGCGCGCATCTTCGCAATCCAGCCTGGCACGTCGGCGGTCTGCCACAACTCGGCCAGCAGCGGCAGCGTCTCCGCTGTGATGCGCTGTTTGGACAGATCGAGCAGCCAATCGTTACTCTGCTTCCAGCGCACCGTTAAACGCTGGAAACGATTTGGGTCAGCGGCGAACAGGTCGCGCAGATGCTGGCCGCGCAGATCGCTGGCGTGGCGTTTCAGGTGTTGCCAGGCGGGAGTGTCTACAACCACAGCATCATCCCCATCTCGAAGGGTTGGGTCAGCAGTTCGTGGTGGGGATAGGCGCGGATGCGGTATTCGATCTTGCCGCAGATATCCGGCGTCAGGTCGAGGGCGTAGATGTGTTCGCCAGTACTTTGCCCCGGTCCCTGGTGGTCGAGAAACAGCCGGCGCGGCGGCCGCGATTTGGCGTTGGAACTCGGTCGCGCCATCAGCATTTCGACGGCGATGTCGGCCGGCAGCAGCCCATCGAGTTGCACCACCACCTCGATCTTCAGGCTCTCGCCGAAGGCCATGCGCTTTTGCGGATTGTCGTTGCGGCGCAGGCTGATGCTGGGCCAGGCATGCCGCACTTTCTGTTTCCAGGCGGACAGTTCGCTCGCGGCGGCGAAGTGGTCGGCGCTTTTCAGGCGCCACTGATGGTCGGCGGGCGCATAGAACTTGGCGACATATTCGCCGACCATGCGCGCCGAATTGAAGCGGGGCGTGATGGTGGCGACCGAACGCTTGGCGGTGCCGACCCAGCCGGGCGAATAGCCCATCGGCCCGCGTGCGTAGTAGAGTGGAATGACCTTGTCCTGAAGAATCTCGTATAGCGAGCGGCCTTCTTCCTGGTCGCGGCGCGCTTCATCGTGGATGGCCGAAGCCGGCTTGATCGCCCAGCCGTTCGCGCCATTTTCGTCCTGCTGATAGCCCTCGCCCCACCAGCCGTCCAGCACCGACAGGTTGATGACGCCGTTGATGCCCGCCTTCATCCCCGAGGTGCCGGAGGCTTCGAGCGGATAGATGGGATTGTTGAGCCAGACATCGGCGCCGGAGACCAGCCGCCGCGCCAGCCGCAGGTCGTAGCCCTCGACCAGCAGGAAATGGCCCTCGAATTCTGGCATCTCCGCGACTTCGTGAATGCGGCGGATCAGGGCCTGGCCGGGCAGGTCGGCGGGGTGGGCCTTGCCGGCGAAGATGAACAGCACCGGCCGCTCGGGATTGCAGATCAGGTGCCGCAGGCGGTCGAGATCGCTGAACAGCAGCGTGGCGCGCTTGTAGGTGGCGAAGCGGCGCGCGAAGACGATGGTCAGTACGTTGGGATTTTCCGGGTCGGCCAGCCGCAGCAGCCGGTCGATGTGCGACTGGGAACTCTGGTTGCGCACATGCTGCTTCGTGACGCGGTCACGCAACAGATGAAGCATCTGCGCCTTGATCGACTGGCGCACGCTCCAGAAACTGTGGTCCGGAATGGCGTGGATTTCATCCCAGCAGCGCGGGTCGGTGAGCCGCTGGCGCCAGGCCGGGCCGAGCACGCGGTCGAAGGTGTCGTGCCAGATGTCGGAAAGAAAGGTCGGCACATGGATGCCGTTGGTCACATAATCGATCGGGTTCTCGGTCGGTTCGACCTGCGGCCACAGTCCGGCGCAGATCTCGGCCGAGACCGTGCCGTGGATGCGCGAGACGCCGTTGTGGAAACGCGAACCGCGAATGGCCAGCGCCGTCATGTTGAAGTCGGGCTGGTTGTCGATGCGCCCCAGGGCGAGCAGGCTGGCAATGTCGCAGCCCAGGTCGTGGCAGCACTCCTCGAAGTAACGGCGGATGATGTCCTCGGCGAAGTGGTCGTGGCCGGCCGGCACGGGGGTGTGGGTGGTGAACACGGTGTTGCTGGCGACGGCCTCGAACGCGCCGGAAAAATCCAGTCCGGCCTTGATCAGGTCGCGGGCGCGTTCGAGGATCAGAAAGGCGGCGTGGCCCTCGTTGATGTGCCAGACGGTGGGCTGCAGGCCCATTTCGGCCAGTGCGCGCACGCCACCCATGCCCAGCACGATCTCCTGTTCGAGGCGCGTGGTGCGGTCGCCGCCGTAGAGTTGGTGGGCGATATTGCGGTCGTGCGGCGAGTTTTCCTCGAGGTCGGTGTCAAGCAGATACAGCGTGATGTGGCCGACGCGCGTCGACCAGACCTTGATCTGCACGACGCGGCCGGGCATGTGGATGCTGACCTTGAGGTCGCTGCCGTCGGCGCGCAGCACCGGTACCACGGGGAGGTCGTCGAAATCGGTGGCGCTGTACAGGGCGTGCTGGCGGCCCTCGCCGTCGATGCTTTGCTTGAAATAGCCCTGACGGTACAGCAGGCCGACGCCGACAAAAGGCAGATTCAGGTCGCTGGCGGTCTTGCAGTGGTCGCCGGCCAGGATGCCCAGGCCGCCGGAATAAATGGGCAGGCTCTCATGAAAGCCGAACTCGGCGCAGAAGTAGGCGATCAGCCCGCCAGCGGGGAGTTGCGTGGCGTGCTCGCGGCCCAGGCCGTCGTGGTAAGTGTCGTAGGCCGACAGTACCTTGGCGAGCGTGCCCAGAAAGACCGGATCTTCGGCGGCCTCGTCGAGCTGGCGCTGGTCGACGCGCTTCAGGAAGGCCTTCGGGCTGTGGCCAACCACGCCCCAGAGTTTCCGGTCGAGGCGGGCGAACAGGGAGCGGGTGGGGCGATCCCAGCTATACCAGAGGTTATTGGCGAGCTCGTCGAGGCGGGCAAGCCGCGCGGGGAGTTGGGGGTTGACTTCGAGTTGGAACAGGGTGCCGGCCATGATGTTTTCCGTGGTTTTTTTGGATGTTGGGTGGAAGATTTTACGTGGATTGCACGGGATGATCGCTGGCGCGCCGCATTGTGCCACCCGCGTCGACCGTCGCCCGGTCGGCGCGGCCCGTCGAAATCGGCACATCGAGTTGCCCTGGTGGCGCCAGATGCAGGCAGCGATAGAGATTGGCGAGGTTGCGGCGAAATAGCCGGTCGAAGCCGGCCACCGCCTGTGCCGGGTTGTAGTCGCCGAACCACCAGAACCAGTCGGAGCTTTCGCAGACGGCGAGCTGCGCTTCCGCCGCCGCCGCTTCCGCCGCGGAAAGCCGGCTGCTGTCGATCACCTGGTCGTAACTGTGCTTGGCGGCGCACAACAGATCCCAGGCGTGGTTCTTGGCCGGGTCGCCGATCCAGGTGGAAAAGGTGCCGTACACCCAGCTCCCCGCCGTCAGTTTTGGCAAAGTCGGCGCTGGCGGATTGTTGGGCGTCCCGCCATCGCCAAAAGTCGGCGCTGGCGGGACGGCATCCTTCAGCACGTCGGCATAGGTGCGGGTGCGAATCGCCGGCCGTGCTTCGAGCAGTTCATACAGGTCAGCGAAGAAGTGGTAGCCGTTGTAGGGGTAGTACTCCCAGGCATTCTCGCCATCGAGGATGACGCTGACCAGCGGCGTCTCTTCGGCCGGTGCGGCGGCGGCGATGGCTTCGAGTTGCGCGACGAAATGCGCGGCGGCATCGCGACCATGCCATTTGGAATACTCGAAACCGATCAGGTCGGAGAGCCGGTCATCGCGGAAGAACAGGGTGAGCCCCGGGGCATCGGCCAGTTGCCAGGGGTGGTGCGCCGCTTGGCGTTGCGCTGCGGGCTGAGGTGTGCCGAGGCTGTGGTGCAGTACGTTCTCGCCGCTGGCGGTCCAGCGGCAGCCTGCCGTTGCAAGTTGTTTGGCAAACGCGGTGGACAGCCCGCCTTCGGCCGGCCAGAGACCGGTCGGCGGTGCGCCAAAGCGCCGCGCATGGCTGTCTTGTGCCGCCGCAATGTGCCGGTGCACCCGTTCGCGTCCGCCGGGGTAGTGCGTCGCCAGCGGCAGGGGTGCAGCGGGCTGGCTCTCAAGTGCGGATTGAAAATCAAGCAGCAAAGGGGCCAGCGGGTGGCAGGCCGGCGTTGCCGACAGTTCGATCTGGCCCCGGGCCTGCAAGGCGCGATAACGTGGCACCAGCGCGGCCAGGGTCTTGCCGATATACGCCAGCAGGTTTTGCCGGTCGGTCAGGCTGTAGCCTTCGCCCTTGGCCATCAGTTCGGCCAGTAGCGGCTCGTGGCGACGTTCGGTCTCGCCGGTCCAGACCAGGTGATACCAGGTCACCAGATCGGCCAGGTAGGCACCGGAAAGGTAGGCCAGCGCGCCATCACCAAGGCTCTCCTGCGCCAGCGATGCGTGGAGTGTATGCAGGCGCTGGTAAGGGGGGAACGGTGCCAGCATGGTGGCGTGGTTGCAGCGAAAGCAGGTTTCAAGCAGGAATTTGCGCTCGCCGGCGGGGAGCGCATCGAGGTCGGTGGATGCCAGCAGCCGCAGCAGGGGGTCGTTGAATTCGCCCGTGGCAAATTGCCGGACATAGTCGTCGAGCTGATCGAGCAGCACCGGCACAAAATTCACCACCGCCCGGATCGTCGGGTGACGTTCCAGATGCGCCGCCATGTCAGTGTAGTCCTTGAGGGCGTGCAGATAGGTCCACGGCATGACGAACGCGCCACTCGCGTGGTCGCGATAATCCGGCTGATGCATGTGCCAGAGAAAAACCAGATCAAGCCGTGCCGCAGCCATGACGAGCGAAAATCAGCGGGAAATTTAACGTGGAATACACAATTTGACGCCGCGTTCATTGCTGAGCGCAGCGAACAAACTTCGACCCCCGCCTCGGGGCGGGGGCTGGGGGTGGGGGGGCATTTGCCGGGGCCTGACTTTCATGATGCGGGGTGATGTTTCACGCATCATGAAAGTCAGCGGATATGGTGCAGCTGCTGGCCGAGCATTTCCGGCGTGACCAGCGTGATGCCTTTCTCGGTGACGTGGAAGCGGCGGCGATCTTCATCCAGGTCATGGCCGATCACCATGTCCGCGGGCACATTGCAGTTTTTGTCGATCACCGCGCGTCTGATCCTGGCGCGGCGGCCGATGGTGCAATTGGGCAGCAGCACGGAATCTTCGACTTCCGACCAGCTATGGAGGTAGACGCCGGAAAACAGCAGCGAGCGGCGCGCGGTGGCGCCGCTGATGATGTTGCCGCCCGAGACCAGCGAGTCGATTGCCGCGCCGCGCCGGCCGTCCTCGTCGAAAACGAACTTGGCCGGCGGCAGTTGCGCCTGATAGGTCCAGATCGGCCAGTCGTTGTCATACATGTTGAGTTCGGGCGAGACCTTGGTCAGTTCGATGTTCGCCTCCCAATAGGCGTCGACGGTGCCGACGTCGCGCCAGTAGGGGGTGTTGCTGCCCGACATGCAGACGCAGCTGTCGGCGAAGTTGTGGGCGTGGCAGCGGTAACGGCCGATGACATGCGGGATGACGTCCTTGCCGAAATCGTGTGCGGAGCGCGGGTCGTCGGCGTCCCGGATCAGTTGTTCGTAGAGAAAAGCGGTATTGAAGACATACACGCCCATGTTGGCCAGCGCCCGGTCGGGGCGGCCGGGCATGCAGGGCGGCTCCTTGGGCTTTTCGAGGAAATCGACGATGCGATTGTCGTCATCGACGCCCATCACGCCGAAGGCGCTTGCCTCCTCGAGCGGCACGTCCATGCAGGCGACCGTCAGGTCGGCCCCGGTCTGGGCATGCTGGGCCAGCATGCGGCCGTAGTCCATCTTGTAGATGTGGTCGCCGGAGAGAATCAGCACATATTTCTGATTGCGCCGCCGCAGCATGTCGAGGTTCTGGAACACGGCGTCGGCCGTGCCCTGATACCAGTCCTCGCCGACCTGCTGCTGCGCGGGCAGCAGATCGATGAACTCGTCGAAGCGCCCGTCGAGAAAGCTCCAGCCGCGCTGCAGGTGTTGAATCAGGCTTTGCGCCTTGTACTGGGTGGCGACCCCGATGCGGCGGATGCCCGAATTGACGCAGTTCGACAGCGCGAAATCGAGAATGCGAAACTTGCCGCCGAAGGGCACGGCCGGCTTGCAGCGCCAGTCGGTGAGTTGCATGAGCCGACTGCCGCGGCCGCCGGCCAGGATGATGGCGTAGGTCGAACGCGTCAGGTGGCTGACGAAGCGGCCCTGCGTGGATTGCGGGTCGTTGAGCGATAGATCGTTTTGCATGACTACTCCCTTGAGTGGTGCGATACCCGCCGTCTGTTTTTATGTGCGCCCGTCGGTGGATTGCGGGCATGGCTCCCTCTGGCAGGCGGGAGTAATGTGAGTTTGTTGCGCCCTATGCGTTGAGCACACCCTCCGTCAGCAGGCGTTCAACCTCGGCTTCAGCCGCCGCCCAGTCTTCAAGCGGGTTGCCGCCGACAAAGCCGCGCCGCTCGGCAATGTAATACGCGGCGACCTCGACATAGTAGCGCCGCTGATCGGCCGCCACGGCGCGCACGGCGCCCGAGGCTACAACGGGTTGCGCGGCCTTTGTTGTCTTGACGGGCTTTGCCTTGGGCGCGGCGGAGGGTTTGGCCTTGGGGGCCGCGGCGGGCTTGGCGACGGCCTTGGCCTTCGCGGCCGGCTTGGCCACCGGTTTGCCCTGACTGGCCGGTTTCTTTGCTGCTGCCGCCGTTTTCGGCTTTACGGCTTTTTCGTCGGCTTTTTTGGTGGTTGTAGCCATTGGGGTCTCCTCGTGATTGATAAGCAAGGTTTTCACGTTCCCAGCTTACCTTATACGCTACGCATGTTGCTAACTTTCATGATTCGTGAAACGTCACCCCGCATCATGAAAGTCAGCCCCTTCCCATGGCCCCCCACCCCCTGCCCCCGCCCCGTGGCGGGGGTCAAAGTTTGTTCGCTGCGCTCAGTGGATTACGCGGCGTCAAATTGTGCGTTTCACGTTAAATATTGACATCGGTCAATGCATGCGCCGCGCCAGCGTTGCGGCGCCCAGCAGGCCGATATCCGGGTCGGTGACGACCTGCACGGGCATTCGCCGGGCGAGCTCGGCATGTTCCGCCTTGGCGTTGAAGGCGGCCAGGAATGCGCCGTTTTGCAGCAGCGGCAGCAGCTTCTGGGTGACGCCGCCAGCCAGGAAGACGCCGCCCGTGGCCATCAGCGCCAGCGCCATGTCGCCGGCAAAGGCGCCATAGCTGCCCATGAAGACATCGACCGAGCGCAGTGCGACGGCATCCTTGCCCAGCGCCCGCGCGGAAATGTCCGCTGGGTCGATGTACTCCCCGCTCAGAATGCCGTGGATCGCCGCCAGTCCCGGCCCGGAGATCACACGTTCCGCCGTGACGCGGCCGTGTTCCTCCTGCAATGCAGTCCAGATGCGCAATTCGGTTTCATTCGCCGGAGCAAATCCGACATGGCCGCCCTCGCTGGGCAAGACTTGGTCGCCGACCAGCATCGCCATGCCCAGCCCGGTACCCGCGCCGAGCACCAACCGTATCCCGGCGGCGCGGGGGTCACCCGTTTGCAAGGTGATCAGATGCTCGGGCGGCAGCGCAGTCACACCCAGCGCGACGCCGGCGAAATCGTTGATCAGCGTCAGGCGGCCCAGGCCCAAATCCTTTTCGAGCCGGCCGGCATCGATGACCCAGGGCAGGTTGGTGATCTTCGCCCGCCGACCGTCATCGGCCACCGGCCCGGCCACCGCAAGGCAGCCGCCAGCGACGGGCACAGCCACTTCGCGCAGATAGGCGTCCAGCAGTGCGTCGAAACTCGAAAAGTCGGCGCTGGCGAGACGGCGTTGCTGAGTGATCTTTCCCTCATCCAGCAAAGCGAGCAGCACTTTGGTGCCGCCGATATCGCCGATCAGTTTCATACTGCTATGGGCGCAGCGATGTGCGGATACGGGTCATAGCCTGCGAGCGTGAAATCCTCGAAGCGGAAGGCGAACAGGTCCGTGACGTCCGGATTCAGGCGCATCGTTGGTAGCGTGCGCGGTGTGCGCGACAGTTGCAGTTGCGCCTGTTCGAGGTGGTTGCTGTAGAGGTGGGCATCGCCCAGGGTATGCACGAAATCGCCCGGCCGCAAGCCGCACACCTGCGCCACCATCAGGGTCAGCAGCGCATAGGAGGCAATGTTGAAAGGCACGCCGAGAAAAATGTCGGCGCTGCGCTGATAGAGCTGGCAGCTCAATTTGCCGTCGGCAACGTAGAACTGGAACAGCGCATGGCAGGGCGGCAGCGCTTGTGCGTCGACGTCGGCCGGGTTCCAGGCCGTGACGATGTGGCGGCGCGAGTCCGGGTTCTTCTTCAGCCCCTCGATCAGCTGCGTTATCTGGTCGATTTCCTTATTGTCCCGCCCCGGCCAGTGCCGCCACTGGTAGCCATAGACCGGGCCGAGGTCGCCATTCTCGTCCGCCCAATCGTCCCAGATCGAAACCTTGTTCTCCTTCAGATAGGCGATGTTGGTGTCGCCGCGCAGGAACCACAGCAGCTCGTGGATGATCGAGCGCAGGTGCAGCTTCTTCGTGGTCAGCAGCGGAAAACCGGCGGCGAGGTCGAAGCGCATCTGCCAGCCGAACACCGAGCGCGTGCCGGTTCCAGTGCGGTCGGCCTTGACGTGCCCGTGGTCGAGCACATGCTGCATGAGTTCGTGATATTGGCGCATCGGGAAATCGGGCAGAGGTTGGTTGGGCGGGTGCTTATAATCGGTTGAATTATAAGGTGAGGTGATCCGATGAATTCTCCCGCGCATTTTCCTACTCATTTGCCTACATTGCCACGCCTGACTGTCACCGCCCATCCTGCCAAGGCTGCCCATACGCTCTACCTGCTGCCGGCCGGCAAGTTCCTGCCCGATGCCTTGCCCGACCTGGAGTTCTGGCAAAAAGTGCTCAAGCGCAAGGCCGTCAAGCCGGCGGAACTGGTCAAGACGCCGCTGGTCGCCGACCTGCCCATGGGCGGACGCGCGGCGCTGCTGATGATCGACCCCGTCGCCCAACGCTTCGACCGGCTGACCGCCTTGCGCAAGGCGCTGCTGCCGCTGCTCGAAGAGTCGCCCGAAACGCTGGCCCTGCTGCCGCTGGAAGTCAGCGCCGCGGCCGTGCAGGATGCGGTCTATGTCGCGCTGGTGAATGGCGTCCCCCTGCCGGCGCAAAAGAAGAAGCCGGCCAAGGCGCTGAAGGAGCTGGTGGTTGCCGGGCGCCGTGCCGCCAGCGCCGACTTTTCCTCGGCACAGGCGCTGGCCCGCGCCAACCTGCTGGCGCGCGAACTGACCGCGTTGCCGCCCAACCAGCTTGATCCGGCCCACTATCGCCAGCGGCTGCGCAGTCTGGCCAAGGCGAGCGGCTGGGGCATCGAGGAATTCGATTTCCGCCAGTTGAGGAAAATGGGTGCGGGCGCCTTTTGCGCGGTTGCCCAGGGCAGCAATGCAAATGGCAAGGGTGATGAGGGCGGCGCCGCCGCCATCGTCCGGCTGTCATGGCGGCCGAAAAAGCCGGTGCATGGCGTCAAGCCGCTGGCGCTGGTCGGCAAGGGCATCTGCTACGACACCGGCGGCCACAACCTCAAGCCGGCGAAATACATGGCCGGCATGCACGAGGACATGAACGGCTCGGCCGTGGCGCTGGCGATCCTCGCCGCCGCGGCGGAACTCGAATTGCCCGTGGCCATCGACTGCTGGCTGGCCATCGCCAAGAACCACATTTCGCCCGCCGCCTATGCGCAGGGCGACATCATCCGCGCGCTGAACGGCACCACCATCGAAGTCATCCACACCGATGCCGAAGGTCGCATGGTGCTGGCCGACACCCTGGCGCTGGCCGTCAAGCAAAAGCCGCAACTGCTGATCGACTTCGCCACCCTCACCGGCAGCATGCACACCGCCCTCGGCCAGCGTTACTCAGGCGTCTTCGCCAGCGACGCCACGCTCGCCGCCAAAGCCGTCGCGGCCGGCAGCGCCAGCGGCGAACGCGTCTGCGTCTTTCCGCAGGACGCCGACTACGAAGCCGCGCTCGACTCGAAGGTCGCCGACATCAAGCAATGCACCCTCGAAGGCGACGCCGACCACATCCTCGCGGCGCGCTTCCTCGGCCGCTTCGTCGGCAAGACGCCCTGGCTGCACGTCGACCTGTCGGCATCGAGCTGCACCGGCGGGCTGGGCGCGGTCGGCACCGACCTCACCGGCTTCGGCGTCGCCTGGGGAATTGAACTGCTGCAAGACTGGGCGGGCGCAGGGTGACCCGGCCTTGCAATGAATGCGGGGGGAGGGGAGAATTCGGGGCATTTCATCCCGCCAGCGTCGCCCCGATTGCTGCTAGCCGCGAGGAAGATCGCGCCATGGGAACACTGCCCGCCGAGTCTGGTCCCCTTTAATTCTCTACGGAGCGTATTGATGCGACCATCTGAAGCCTGCCAGCAACACAAGGAAACTATCCATCAGATCGTCGGAAGAAACCGCGCCACCAATCCGCGTGTCTTTGGTTCGGTACTGCATGGCGAAGATACGGAGGGCAGTGATCTGGATCTGCTCGTCGATGCCGCCGAGCGGACAACGCTGTTCGATATCGTGATGATCGAACGCCAGTTGCATGAGGCGCTGGGTGTGAAGGTGGATGTCCATACACCCGAATCACTATCGAAGCGGTTTCGCAGTGTCGTACTGAGTGAAGCTGCGTCATTATGATTTACCGGCCAGCGAAGAACTTGCGGGTCAGTGATTTCCTTGCCGACATCCAGGAAGCGATCCAGTTGAGCGGAGCCTACACGACTGGCATGACGGCCGAGTTTGTGGCTGACAGTGTTGAGGCCCACAAGACACGCGATTCGGTAATCAAGAACCTGATAGATATCGGCGAAGCCGCCAACAACAACATGCAGTTGGCACCCGATATTGAGCAGCGTAACGCAACATTGTGGCTGCATCTGCGCGCTGGATACGATATGCGCATCAAGCTGACGCATGGCTATCGTAGCGTCAATGACCGGATTGTCTGGAATACCGCTGCCGACTACCTGCCAGAATTGGGCATGCACATTGTCGCGGAGCAGTTGCGTGATAGTCCAAGGGCATCATGAACACAAAACCGTGGTCCCCGTTTTATCCCGTTTTAATCCCATGACAGATGAAATAACGCGGTGTGGATGGAACAGGCCATGAATCGCCGTCCCGCCAGCGCTGACTTTTGTAAGCGCCGAACGAATTGATCTCAGGTGAAATCGCCATGAACAGAAAACCGTGGTCTGTCCCCGTTTTACGCTGTGTCCCCTATTTCTTCCTTCCTTCAAGTTTGACGCTAGCCCATTCCCCCATTCTTCGCCAACAGGTGAAACCGTCATGAACAAAAAACCATGGGCTATCTGCGGGTTACTCCCTGTTTTGCTGTGGATCGCTGGCGGGTTGCTGGTGCCCGCCTTCGCCCAGGTAACCTATCAGTCATCGTCTGCGGCCATTGGCGCCGATGGTACGTCACGTACCATTACGATCCCCCTCCCGGCGGGCACTACGGCGGGTAACCTGCTGATTGCGTCCATGTCGGTGCGCTGGTATCAGGCGACAGTGACCGCACCGGGCGGTTGGACGTTGCTGCTGGATAGCCAACAATCTCAAGGGGCTGTGACTTGCGGTTCTGGCAGTACCGCGGGCATTCGGACACTCACGTATTACAAAACCGCTGTCGCCGGCGAAACTGCCCCAACTTTTGGTTATTCGTCAACCTGTAGCGATACCGGCTTTGCGGCGGCGGGAATGTTGCGGATTTCTGGCGCCGACCCCACCACGCCGATCATCACCTCGGCACAGACCATCGGCGGTAGCAGCACCACCTCGCATTCTGCGCCCAGCATCAGCTCCGGAAGTGAAACCAACACTTTGCTGGTCACGGTGCATGCCTATGGCAGTTCGTACTCTTGGTCAACCGCCCCGACGGGGATGGTCGAACGTATCGATCAGCGCTCTTACGGCGCCGATAATGCGCTGGGATCCACATTGGGCGTATTCACACAGTTCAGCGCCGCCGTCTGGACGACCGGCACCAAAACCGCGGTGGGGGCCGGTGGCGCGGATTACGGCCTGGGGCAAAGCATCCTGATCCGCTCGGTGCGACCGACTGTTACCGCCAGCACCGGAGCGTCGGTTAATGAGGGCAACTCCGACACAACCACATTGTCGTTCCCGATCAGCTTGAGCCAAGCGGCGGTCGGCGCGATCACGCTGCCTTATTCCTTGGGCGGCGGCACGGCGACCGGTGGGGCTTCCTGTACGACGGCCGGGGTCGATTACATCAACACCGCCTCGTCCATCACGATCGCCGCAGGCGCCACATCGGGCACTATCAATGTCACGCTGTGCGGCGATACGACCTACGAGGCCAACGAAACCTTCACGCTGACACTCGGCACACCCGTCAATGCGGTACTGGGCAGCCCCAGCGCGGCAACAGGCACCATCATCAACGACGATAGTCCCCCTACCCTCACCATCAGCAATAGCTCTTTGAGCGAAGGCAACACGACCGGCGCAAGTACCAACATGAACTTTACGGTCACGCTCAGTGCGGCGAGCGGCCTGCCCACGACGGTCAACTACGCAACAAGCGCCGGCACCGCGACGACGGGCACCACTTGTGTCGGTAACACTGACTTCCTGACCACCAGCGGTACGCTTACCATCAATGCCGGCGCGACGACAGGAACCATAGTTATCCCGATCTGCGGCGACACCACCATCGAAGCCGATGAAACCCTCACGTTGACGCTGTCCTCGCCCACCAACGCCACCCTCGGCACCCCGAGCAGCGCCACCGGTACGATTCTCAACGACGATTCGAATATCGTCATCACCTGCGTGACCAAAAACCCAAGTTCGTGCAGCAACAACACCAGTATTGGCAGTCGCGCCTGGAGCAACCCGACCAATGCCTATACCTCAAACAACAGCTATGCCAGCGCTGACAGCGGTAACAGAGATCGACAAACCAACTATTTGTATTGCACTGGCTATAACTTCGCCGTGCCAAGCGGCAGCTCGCTGCTATCGATCGAACTGGGGGCTGAGCGCTACGCATCTAACGCCAACCGATTTAGCGACAACAGCATCCGGCTTATCAAAGGGGGAGTGATCCAAGCCTTCAATGCCGTTAACACCGGGTATTACCCGACCATCGACAACAACACGTCCGATTGGCACAGTTTTTCAGAGACCGGCGGCTGGACCGTCGCCGAGATCAACGCCCCCAATTTCGGGGGAGCGTTTTCCGCCATCGGCAGAAACTTCGTTTATGTCGACCACCTGCCGATCAAGGTGTGTTACGGCACAAGCATAACTCCCCTGGTCAGCATTGCCGCGTCCGCGCCGATTTACGAGGGCAACACCGGCACGATAAACCTGAATTTCAACGTCACCCTCAATGCCGCCTCCGCGAGCAGTACTACCGTTCAGTACACCATTGGTGGTGGTGGGGGCGATACCGCCGTGGGCAGTGGCACGTGCTCAGGAACCACGGATTTCATTAACATCGGCGGCACGCTGACCTTCGACGCAGGACAGACCAGCAAAACCATCCCTGTGCCGATTTGCGTTGACACCGCTTACGAGCCAGACGAAACCTTTACCGTGACACTCACCAATCCGGTCGGTCTGGCTCTTAGCCCCCAGCGATCGGCGATCGGCACGATTCTGAATGACGACTCGGCTGGTGGTTTCATCATCAGCGTCGCCGACTTCAAAGCAGGCGCAGGGGTGACCGGCACCATTCAGGCCCCCGCTGGCTTGTCGATGTTCCAGGACGACATGCGCGCCATCAAGTTCTACTATGTCGCCACCGCAGGCGGAACCTCGGGGACCATGAAAATGGATGCCTGGGAGGGTGCGACGAACGAGACCGCCTCCGTCGGCACGGTGGCTGGATCACAGGCCAGCGCCATCGAGGTTGATGTCTATTTCGACGCCAACGGTATCGGCCGCTTCGATCTCAATTACGACAACGTCGGCGCCCTCACACTCTATGCCTACTGGGACCCGAGTCTGGAAGATAGCCGCCCCCCCGATTCGCCGCCCTCGATCATCGGCAACGACCCCTTTGTGGTTTCGCCTTATCGCTTTGACCTCGATGCCAACGTCAGCGAATCGTCGGGCGGCTCGTCCTTTTCGGTGGCGGTAACCGCGCAGGCGATTTGTCCTGCTTCGGCATGGGGATATGGCTGCGCCGCTGGCACCTACACAAAGGCCACCAACTTTACAGGCGCCGCGGCGAGTGACGTCACGCTCAGCATGCAAGTCGCAGATCCCTTCCCGCTCGACGGCAACAACCCCAACAACCCGAATTTATGGTGCAGCCCTGTGCCCAGCAATGTCAGCTGCTCATCAACCAGTGCCGCATCACCCTTGACGGTTCAGGCCGGTGCATTTGCGAACGGCAGCTACACGCTCGACGGAGCTCGCTGGAGCGACGTTGGTTTGGCAACACTGACCGCGACCAGCAACTATCTTGGTAGCGGCGCAGCCAGCAATCCGGGTGAAAGCATCCTGTTCTTCCCAATACGTTTTCGCGCCACTTACCATGATCCGGATGCTGACCCTGCCTCTTGGCCTGCTTACGGAGTAGCCACCCCAGCGGGTCCGGCAACAGCGGCGGCTCCTTACCCCTTCATCTATCTCGGTCAACCGGGAATCAGCCTCAGCCAGGTGATCGTGGCTGAAGTGGATGGCCCAAACAGCACCCCTGTCACCGCCAGCAACTATCGCCCTTCGATCTACACCGGAACTCTTGCCACCGTTCAGTTTTCACCGCGGAACAGTGCCGACAGCAGCGCCGTTCTGGTTTATAACGATGATGATTTCTCGGATCCGCCCATCAATAGTGCCGTGCCATCCTGTACCTGGGATAGCGGTGTCTGTACCGTCGTCTCTCCCACCACATCGGCCGCCCTCAATCGCAACGCCCCGACACCGCCCGCCAACCCGCCTGCCCCCGTTGTCGTGGAGTTCATCGTTACGATCACCGATAGTGAGGGAAAAGTAGCCCAATGTATCGGCGACCCACCCTCGGTGCCGGCCCCGACACTGCCGACTTGCGCAGGACCGGTGGGCAAGGTTTTCACTGCAAATTACGGGCGGATCGAGGCGCGCTATGGCCGGCTGCGCCTGATCAACACCTATGGCTCGGAACTACTCGACTCGCGCGTTGAAGTACGTGCCGAATACTGGGATGGCTCGCGGTGGACGACCAACACGCTGGACAAGGCAACGACGCTCAACAGCAACAGCGTGTTTGTCAGCAACGCAGGTACCCTTGCCCCTACAGTGAAATCGATCACGCAATTCAGCAGTGGCGGGGGTGGCGTCGGCTTCATCACTTTCTACAAGACGTCCGCGGCAGGCAGTTTTGATATTGCGTATAACCTCAACGCCAGCGGCAACGACACCTCATGCAATGCGGCACATGGCGGCACGGCCGCCAACTGGCCCTGGCTGAAAGGCCTCTGGGCAGCGCCGGCCAATTGCGGCGGCGTGGCGGCCTGGGCCCAGGACCCCAATGCCCGTATTCGCCTCGGCTCCCCCAAGGCCCCCTACATCTACCTGCGCGAGCGCTACTGATGCCGTCGCGCCGTCCCGCCAGCGCCGACTTTTGCCATGAATTCTGGCCCGACGACGTGAGTCTGCTGGATAATCAGCGCTTCAACCACGCGCATGTCCATGGCCACCGACAAATCACCAACCTGTATCTGCTCGGCCTGGCTGTCGGGCACGGCGGGCGGCTGGTCACTTTCGACGAGAAAATCCCCTTGAGTGCGGTGCATGGCGCAAACAGACAACATTTGCTGGTGGTCTGAGTCGGCGCAGCCTCTGCGGGCCGCTTCCGGCCTGACGGCCTCCCTGCTGGCGGGACGGCAACCTATAATCGCCAAATGAACCCGATGTCGCCACCCCTCGACTCACTGGACGCGCAGATTGTCGCTGTGCTGCGCGAGGCCTTCCCTGGCGTTGAGGCGGTGTATCGCTATGGTAGTTTTGGCGGCATGTATGAACGCCCCGACAGCGATATTGACCTTTCAGTACAGGGCCCCGCCAAGCTCGACTTTGCCACGCGGATGCGCCTGATCGCCCTGCTGGAGGCGCGGACGGGCCGCAGGATCGATCTGAATGACATGCGCACCTTGCCCGTCACCCTGCGCGTGCAGATCGTCACTCAGGGGCGCCGCTTGTTTGCGGCCCATCCGGCCAGCGCCGAGGCCGACGACTCGCGTGTGCTTTCCGAGTATGCAGAACTCAACGAATTCCGCCGTCCGATCCTGGACGACATTCGCGCTCGAGGTTCGATTTATGGATGAGGTGCTATTAGGCAAGGCGGCCATCATCGAGCGCTGCCTCAAGCGCATTGCCGCGGAGTACATCGGCCACGAAGCCGAACTGGGTCGCCATGTGCGCCCAGCATATCCTGCAAGAAGCGCTGCCGTGAGCGCTTCACTCAAACGATGAGACCATTTGAGCAAGTGCCAGTACAACGCGGCTTCACCATGGTCGAGTTGATCGTGACAATGGTCATCATCGGCATCCTGGCCGTTGTGGTGCTGCCGCGCTTCGATTTGCTGCGCGGGTTTGACGAGATCGGGTATCGCGATCAGGTGAAGGCGACGCTGGAATATGCGCGGAAGTCGGCGGTGGCGCAGCGGCGCGATGTGCGCGTGACAATCGCCAGTAGTCTCTTGACGGTGGAGCGCCAGCAGCAAACGCCTGAAGGAGAGGGCGCTCCAGGCTGGCTGCCCCTCAATCTACCAGGCTCGAACTCACATGTCGCCCGTCCCCCGCCAGCCGGGGTCAGTCTCACGCCAGCGGACGCCGTCATCACATTTAACCCGCTTGGCAGGGCAAGTGGAGCGGCATTGGCATTTAGCGTGTCCGGCGGCGCCGGAACCATCACCGTCGAGGCGGAAACCGGTTATGTCCGCTGATCTCCCCCCCCTCTTCGAACGCCTCGCCGCCCGGTATGTCTGGTGGCAATCTCCGCGCGAAGCCGCTTTGCAGCCGCGCCGGATCATTACGCGGGTCATGGAGCTGGGCGATTACGCCGACGTCGAGGCGCTTGATGATGCCGTGGGCGAGGTTGCCCTGCGCGATGCGCTGCTGCATGCCGAGGTCGGCGAGTTTTCGCCGCGCTCCTGGCACTATTGGCATTACCGGCTGGGGCTGGCGCGTCTGGGCGAAGTGCCGCCGCTGCCACAAAGGCGCTGCGAATGACGGCGATTTTGGTTCCGCGCATGGAGATTTTGCCGCCGGCCCAGCAGCGGCTATGGCCGATGTTGCGGGGATTGGATGATCTCGGTTTCGTGCTGTATGGCGGGACAGCGATTGCCCTGCAACTGGGGCACCGCGCCTCGGTGGATTTTGATTTCTTTGCGAATCGCCCGCTCGACAAGGAAGCTTTGCGCGCCGCTTTTCCCTGGCTGGCCAGCGCCACGGTCTTGCAAGATGGCACGAATGCCTGGACTTTGCTGGTGCGCGATGCCGCCGGCGTTGAAGTCAAACTGTCGTTCTTCGGCGGTCTGTGTTTCGGGCGGGTTGGACAACCGCGACAGACGGCGGATGGCGTTCTGCTGCTTGCCGCGCTTGAAGATTTGCTCGCTCACAAGCTGAAAGTCTTGCTCCAGCGCGTCGAGGCCAAGGACTATCTGGATATCGCGGCGCTGCTGGCAGCCGGCCTTGATCTGGCGGGCGGACTGGCAGCGGCGCGTTTGCTGTTCGGCGCGAATTTTCAGCCCAGCGAAGCGCTCAAGGCAATGACCTGGTTTGAGGGGGGCGACCTGGCCGCGCTGCCTGCCAATGTGTGCTCTACCTTGATCCATCACGCCGCGCGGGAATTGCATCTTCCCGAGGTCGGCCTGTCGGCTGAGGGGCTGACATGAATCACCAACGCGGCCTCACGCTCATCGAACTGATCGTCTTCATCGTCATCGTCGGCGTGGCGCTGGCGGGGGTGCTGACGGTGCTCAATCACACTACCCGCCACAGCGCCGATCCGATGATCAGAAAACAGGCGCTGGCGATTGCCGAGGCGATATTGGAAGAGGTGATGTTGCAGCCGTTTACCTGGTGTGATCCGGATGATGAGAATGCGGCAACGGCAACCAGTGCGGCGGGCTGCGCTGGCGGCACGGCCGCCGAAACCCGTGCCAGCACTACCAACCCCTTTGATAACGTCAGCGATTATGATGGGTTGACCAATACCAACGTCAACATCGTTGGCACGCTCATGCCCGCTGGCTACACCGCCAGCGTGACCGTCGCCGCCGCAGACCTCAACACGATCACTGCGGCAAGCGGAGACGCGCTGCTGATAAGGGTAGCTGTCGACGCGCCCGGCGAAACCATCGTGGTGCAGGGTTACCGCACCCGCCATTCGCCCAACATGCTGCCATGACGCATCGCCATTACTCATCCGCCGGTTTCACCCTGATCGAAATGATCATGGTGATCGTCATCACCGGCATTCTGGCCGGCATGGTCGCCGTCTTCATCACCAAGCCGGTGGAAGGCTATGTCGATTCGGTGCGGCGTGCGGAGTTGACCGATGCCGCCGATGTGGCGCTGCGGCGTATCACGCGCGATGTGCGGTTGGCGTTGCCGAATAGTTTGCGGCTGAAAGATGCAGCAAACAACACGGTTGCTACCTGCGCCGCCGGTGCCGAGTGTTATGTCGAGTTCATCATCACCAAATCCGGCGGGCGTTACCGTGATCCGACGGATGGTTCCAACTGTGCCACGGCAAAATGCATCAGCTTCACGGATACGTCGACGAAAACCTTTGACATCTTGGGGAAGAGCAGCCCGGATGACCCGCCGAATATCGCCAATGGCGATTTCATCGTCATTTATAACCTCGGCCCCGGTTACGCGCCGGCCGACGCATACTCTGCAACGGCCCAGAAGAACATCACCACTGTCACCGTGGCGGCTGGAACGCCCTATACCGTCACGATGGGCACGAATGTTTTTGCCAGCCAAATTCCGCCACTATCTTCGCCCAGCGCGCGCTTTCAGGTTGTCGGAGCGGCCGAGAAGGTGGTGCGCTACGGATGTACTGGCGGCGTCCTGACGCGCTACTCGGGCTGCGATTTCGTCAACACGGAAACCGGCTGCACAGGTGCGGCGCTTGCCGGGTCGGCGGCGGCGGAGCCCAAGGCAAGTTGCACCATCGAATACCAACCTAACGCCACAGGCCGCAACGGCCTGATCTACATTCAACTGAAGCTGACAGATACGCCAAGCGGCGAGTCCGTCACCCTGTTCCAGCAAATCCACGTCGATAATTCGCCATGAAACGACTGCGCGGCTTTGCCATCGTCTCGGCCATCTTCATCCTCGTCGTGTTGGCGGCGCTGGGGGCGTTCATCCTCAACATCTCGTCCAGCCAGCAGATCGGTTCGGCGCTCGACGTGCAGGGCGTGCGCGCCTACCAGGCGGCGCGGGCGGGGGTGGAGTGGGGGTTGTATCAACAACTGCCGTTACAGCGAGGAAACCCACCGACTTATGCAACCTGCGCACCGGCATTTGCTTCGAGCGGAACATTCTCCCTGTTCGGTTTCACGGTAACGGTGACCTGTAACGCTGTAGGCGACGGTGTCACCGGCGGACCAACGGTTTATTCAGTCACCTCGACCGCTTGCAGTGAGCCAAATGCCGGCACCTGCCCCAACACCACCAACCCCGGCCCGCTCTACATCGAACGCCGCCTGACCGTGACCTTCTGAGCGCCGTCCCGCCAGCGCCGACTTTCCGCGAGAATTTCTTGCCGATACTGAACACACCATGAAAATCACGGAGATCCTGCAATCCTTATCCGACGCGCAGGTTCAATACGTTCTGGTCGGTGGTCTGGCGGTTCAACTGCATGGATTTCTACGCTCCACTTTCGATGTTGATCTGGTTCTCGCGATGAATGACGAGAATCTGGCCAGGTTTATCGATATTGCCAACCGATTCGGGTTGCTTCCCGTGATCCCGGTACCCATCGACTCACTTAGAAACGCCCAACAAATCGATCAGTGGCATCGCGAAAAGGGCATGCTGGCATTTGCGCTAAGGGAACCCCAGGTCGGCGGCAGCGTGGTGGACGTGCTGGTCCGCCCGGATCTTTCATTCGATAGATTGATTGCCAATGCGGTCATGGGTGAGTTGTTCGGCCGACGGGTGCCAATTGCTTCCATTGACGATCTGCTCGCCATGAAGCGCATTGCCAATCGTCCCAAGGATCAGCTTGATATCGCAGCCCTGGAAAAGATCAAGCGCGGCGAGGATCCGAATGGTTGAAATCGCAGATCATGTACCCGCGTCGATTCCGGAGAGCCTGATGCTCAGTCGCTTGGCCATGTCCGAGCAAATGCGGGAATTCTTTATTGAAATGTGGCTGCAAAACCCCGCGCTGGCGAAGCAGGCCGGGGCCAAGGTACAAGGAATTCTCTCGCCACTGGGACAAATGGAGGAATAAATGGTGTCAGACCCCAATGGCACTACCATAAGTCATTGGCATGAAGCGCGTGCTGCTGTTCGACAAGGGCTGCTTTGAGAATGTGGCGCGGTTGCGTCAGAAGTGGGTGAGGCTTGGGTCGTCGCTTAACCGCACGAGGTTTGACGCGGCCCGGTCGGTGTGGCAAGCGCGATTGGGCGATCCCGGCGCGCAGACAGGCCTGGCGGAAGGAAAGCCGTCCGCGCGGCGCGTGGCGCAGGCTCTCGTCGAAGGCGCGGATCTAATTGCAGGGCTGTCTTGAAGCTCAACTGGCGCGGTAGCACATGGCCGAGGAATGCCGCCTGGGCCATGACGGCGCGCACCAGGTTGTAGGCCAGCAGATGTACGGCGATTTCTTTTTGCACCATCTGCGGACTCTTGCAGCGAAGCACCTCCATCTGCATCACTGTCTTGATCGCACGCAAGTCCAGTTCCACCTGCCAGCGGGCATGGTAGAGATGCAGCAAGTCCTTCTTGCTGACGTCTGCGGCCTCGACGAGGGTCGTGACCAAGATCAGTCCGCCGCCGCGAGCCTCCCGCAGGACCAGGGTTTCAGGCATCGTCGCGTAGGTCGCGGCGTCCATCCAGGACGGCCGCTGCGGACGCGCCCACGCCACGACATGATCCTTCGCGCCCAGCCGTCGGCCCCGGCGAAAGTCGGTGTGCCGCAGTTGATGCTGACGCATCACGACATCGACCCCTTGCCGAGTCAACCAGGCCAGCAGGAAGTACCCGGAGAAATAGCGATCGCCGATGACTATATCTCCCGGCCGCAGACGATCGGCCAACTGCCACAGCAGCGCCGTCTCCCCGCTGCACTTGCCCGCGCAAGGCCCCGTGGCCCATTCCAGCACGGCACCGCACGACAACGAGATGATCGCCACCACGCGCGCCAGCGGAAATCCCAGCCCGGCCTTCTGGGTCGGACTCTGGGGGAATTCGGCTTGGTTCGCCGCCGTGTCGGGCATGGAGACCGTGGTGCCATCGATCAGTTTGACTTCCCGACCGAGCCGTTCGATCAGACTCAGCGCCAGTCGCGCTCGGGCCTTGCAGTAGGGGCCGCTGTTCAGGCTGCACGGCGACTGGTCCAACGCCACCCGCTGACTTACGCCATGCGCCACCGCATCCTGACAGCTATGGTCCGCGCCCAGCACTTGTTCAATGAACAGCATCAGGGTCTGCATGGGTCCATAGACACGCTCACGGTAATCCCCTGCCTCCTCCTCGATCCACTGCAGCAGACTTTGATGCGGTATCACCCGCCCCAATGCGCCGCCCGCTCCCTGAGCAAATCGCTCGCAAAACCGCTTAACTTGCCCAGCCATTCCCCGCCGCTTGTTATGATCCATTTGGGCTGACCCTCCAGCGTTATGCATCACGGATTCGACACCCGCATCGTAACGCTCCGAGTCCGTCAGCCCACCCTCTATCTCCATGGTTTATCGTGGCTTCTTCTTAAGGTAGTGCCATTGGTGTCTGACACCATTTTCGCCCACCTGCGCGAACGCTACTGATCTGAAAAGTCGGCGCTGGCGGGACGGCAAGAGTAAAACTCTCTGCTCCGACTTTGGGTGGAGGCTAACGTGAGCGCAGCGCACGTTAAGCGTAGCGGCCAGAACCAAAAGTCGGCGCTGGCGGGACGGCGTCAAGTCGGCGCGCGAGGATTAACCGCCCAATCCGCGCCTTTTCCATGGTTCCTCTCCAGCCTCCACCGGCAATAATTGCCGGTATATGACTGGATACCTCCATGGCTGAAGAGAGCGATCTCGAAAAGACCGAACCCGCAACCGCGCGGCGCATTGAACAGTCGCGCGAAGAGGGACAGGTTCCGCAATCGCGGGAGTTGATGGCGTTTCTGGTCATGGCGGGCGGGGCCGGCGGTTTGTGGGCCTTGTCGGGCTGGTTTGCCACGCGCACGCAAAGCATCTTTCGCCAGGGGCTGACGCTCGACCGGCAGGACGCCTTCGATACCAACGCGATCGGGCAGCAGTTGTTGAACCTCGGCACGGAGGCGCTGACCATGCTGGCGCCGCTCTTTTTGGCCACCCTGGTTGCCGCCATCATGACGCCGTTTTTGCTCGGCGGCTGGGTGATTTCGCCCAAGGCGCTGGCGCTCAAATTCGATCGCATGGATCCGCTTAAGGGTCTCGGGCGCATGTTTTCCTGGCAGAGCATCGCCGAGATGGTAAAGGGCCTGCTGAAGGCCTTCATGCTGGTCGGCGTGGTGTTGTGGGTGGTGACCAACGAGCGCGACAATCTGTTTGCCATGCTGGCGCAGCCGATCGAGGTGGCCCTGCCGTCGTTCGGCAAGATGCTGCTGTATGCCTTTGTGGCCTTCGTCGCCGTGCTGGCGGTGGTGGCGCTGATCGATGTGCCCTTCCAGCTGTGGCGCTATTACCAGCAACTGCGCATGACGCGCGAAGAAGTGCGGAAGGAAATGAAGGAACTGGAAGGCGATCCGCAGTTGAAGGCGCGCATCAGGAGCCAGCAGCGCGAACTGGCGCGCAATCGCATGATGAGCGAGGTGCCGAAGGCGGATGTCGTGGTGACCAACCCAACGCACTTTGCGGTTGCCCTGAAATATGACAGCGCCAAGATGGGGGCGCCGCAGGTGGTGGCGAAGGGCATGAATCTGGTGGCGCAAAAAATCCGCGACCTGGCCGGTGAAAACAACGTGCCGGTGATCGAACTGCCGCCCTTGGCGCGGGCGCTGCATCGGCATGTCGATATCGGCGAGTCGGTGCCGGCGGCACTTTACACGGCGGTGGCCGAAGTGATGGCCTACATCTACCAGATGAACGCCTTCATGGCCCAGGGCGCGGCGGCGGGGTTGTTGCCGCCGGTGGCACCGGTGGCGGTGGCTGTGCCGACCGGGCTGGATCCGGGAGAAATCCGGTAAATGGCCACCCAAGCCCTGACCTGGCAGACCCTGCTGCGCGCCGACAATTTGAAGGCGCTGGCGGCGCCGATTCTCATCATCCTCGTGCTGTCGATGATGGTGCTGCCGCTGCCGCCCTTCATGCTCGACCTGTTCTTCACCTTCAACATCGCGTTGTCGGTGATGGTGATGCTGGTGGCGCTGTACACGCTGAAGCCGCTGGACTTTTCGATCTTCCCCACCGTGTTGCTGGTGACGACGCTGCTGCGCCTGAGCCTCAACGTCGCCTCGACGCGCATCGTGCTGCTCGACGGCCACACCGGGCCGGACGCCGCCGGCAAGGTGATTGAAGCCTTCGGCCACTTCCTGGTCGGCGGCAATTACGCCGTCGGCATCATCGTCTTCCTGATCCTCACCCTGATCAACTTCATCGTCATCACCAAGGGCGCCGGCCGCATCGCCGAAGTGTCGGCGCGCTTCACCCTGGATGCGATGCCCGGCAAGCAGATGGCGATCGACGCCGACCTGAATGCCGGGCTGATCGGCGAGCAGGAGGCGCGCAGCCGCCGCAAGGAGATCGCCCAGGAAGCCGATTTCTTCGGCTCGATGGATGGCGCCTCGAAGTTCGTGCGCGGCGATGCGATCGCCGGCATCCTGATCCTGATCATCAACATCATCGGCGGTCTGATCATCGGCATCGCCCAGCACGACATGAGCGCCGGGGCGGCCGCCAAGACCTACACCCTGCTGACCATCGGCGACGGCCTGGTGGCGCAGATTCCGGCGCTGATCGTTTCCGTCGCCGCCGGTCTGGTGGTGTCGCGCGTCAGCGACGACAAGGATCTCACCACCTCGTTCATGGCGCAGCTGTTCGGCAATCCGACAGTGCTGTTCCTGGCGGGGGGCATCCTCTTCATCCTCGGCGTGATTCCCGGCATGCCGACCTTCGTGTTTCTGTTGCTGGCGGCGGGAATGTGGGCACTGGCCTGGTCGAAGATGCAGCAGAAGCAGGCCGCGGCAACGGCGGCGGAAGAAACGCCTGCCGCACTCGCCGCCGCGCCAGAGGAAAGTGTCGAAGCCAGCTGGGCGGATGTCGCGCCGGTCGATGTGCTGGGCCTGGAGGTTGGCTACCGCCTGATCCCGCTGGTCGATCGCGGCCAGGACGGCGAACTGCTGAAGCGGATTCGCGGCCTGCGCAAAAAATTCGCCCAGGAAGTGGGCTTCCTTTCCGCGCCGGTGCATATCCGCGACAATCTGGAGCTCAAGCCGAATGGCTATCGCATCAGTCTGAAGGGTGTCGAAATTGGCGCCGGCGAAGCCTTTCCGGGCATGCATCTGGCCATCAATCCCGGTCGCGTCAGCGGGCCGCTGGCCGGTTCGCCGACCCAGGATCCGGCCTTCGGCCTGCCGGCGGTCTGGATCGAGCAGGGCCTGCGCGACCAGGCGCACATCATGGGCTACACGGTGGTCGATGCCGGCACGGTAATGGCCACCCATCTCAACCATCTCATCCTCACCCATGCCGCCGAACTGCTGGGGCGCCAGGAAACCCAGGCGCTGCTCGACCACCTGGCGAAGGACGCACCAAAGCTCATCGAAGAACTGGTGCCGAAGGCGCTGCCGTTGTCTGCCGTCCAGCGGGTGCTGCAAAACCTGCTGGAAGAAGGCGTCAACATCCGCGACATGCGCACCATCATCGAGACGCTGGCCGAAAATGCGCCGCGCACGCAAGACCCCGCCGAACTGACGGCGCTGGTGCGTGTCAGCCTGGGGCGGGCGATTGTCCAGCAGCTCTATCCGAACGGTCAGGAAGTGGCGGTGATGGCGCTCGAACCGGGTTTGGAACGCCTGCTGGCGCAAGCGATGCAAGGGGCGGGCGCCGATGGTTCGGGCATCGAACCGGGCCTGGCCGATACGCTGTTGCGTGAGACCGTGGCGGCGGCCAAGCGGCAGGAAGACCTGGGCTTGCCGGCGGTGTTGCTGGTGCCGAGCGGATTGCGCTGGCTGCTGTCGCGCTTTTTGCGCCGTGCCTGGACGAACCTGAAGGTGCTGGCCAACAGCGAGATTCCTGACTCGAAAACGATCAAGGTGACGGCCGTCATTGGTGCAAAAGCCTGAGACCGCCGCAGCGAGCTAAAAGTAAAGTAAAGCGAAGGAAATGCCATGACAGTAAAACGATTTTTTGGCGAAAGCGCGCGCGAGGCCCTGCGCAAGGTCAAGGAAGTGCTTGGCCCGGAGGCGATTGTCGTCTCCAACAAGGCGGTGCCCGGCGGCGTGGAAATCACCGCCATGTCGGCCGACAGCCTGGATGCCTTGACGGGCGGCAGTGGTCAGGGCATGGCGGCCAGTAGTCAGAAGACGGCTGGTGCCGTTCCTGTCACTCCGGCGCAGGCCGGGGTAGCGCCGACTTTTGCGGCGCGAGCTGGCAGTGGCGGCGCGTCGAGCGAGGATGATTACACCGTCAGTCTGTCGGCCAAGGCGCGGGCGCCGCTGCCTTTTCAGCCCTGGCAACCCTGGCAGCAGGAGAGTGCGCGTCAGGATGTTGCGCCGACCGGCGAGGACAAGGTGAAGCTGCGGCCATTGCCGCAAAAACCCGCACCAATTCGAGCGTCCAAAGCCGCGGAAATTACCGCGCCTGCCGCGCACGCCTTCCTGGACAGCATGCCGGCAGAAGCCCGCGGCGGCATGGAAAGCAGCACAGAGGTACGGCAATTGATGATGGAGATGCAGAGCATCCGGGGCATGCTTGAACGTCAATTGGCCGGTTTCGCCTGGAGCGACATGACGCGTCACGCGCCCGCCAAGGCGCAGTTGCTCGGTGAAATGCTGGAGGCCGGTTTTTCCGGAGTACTGGCGCGGCGGCTGGTCGAGGATATGCCCGCCGAGTTGGCGCAACAGGATGGCCGCAAATGGCTGGTCGGTGCGGTCAATCGCCGCTTGCGCACGCTGACCAGCGAAAATGATCTGATCGACCGGGGCGGCGTGTTCGCGCTGGTGGGGCCGACCGGCGTCGGCAAGACCACCACCACCGCCAAGCTCGCCGCGCGCTGCGTGGTGCGCTACGGCGCCGACAAACTGGCGCTCCTGACGACGGATGGCTACCGGATCGGCGCCCATGAACAGTTGCGCATCTATGGCCGCATCCTCGGCGTGCCGGTGCATGTGGTCAGGGACAGCGAAGACCTGCGGCGCACGCTGGGCGAGCTCTCCGGCAAGCACATGGTGCTTATCGATACCGTCGGCATGAGCCAGCGCGACCGCATGGTGGCCGAACAGGCGGCGATGCTGACGCGCGCCGGCGCGGTGCGGCGTTTGTTGATGCTGAACGCCACCAGTCGCGGCGACACGCTCGACGACGTGATCAAGAGCTACGCCGGCGAAGACCTGGCCGGTTGCATCCTGACCAAGGTGGACGAGACGGCTTCATTGGCGCCGGCGCTCGATGCCGTGGTGCGGCATGGCCTGCTGCTGGCCTATGTCGCGAATGGCCAGCGCGTGCCGGAAGACCTGCACCTGCCCAACCGCAACTATCTGCTGCATCGTGCCTTCAAGCAGCCCAAGGCGGAATCGGCGCATCGACTGCAAACGGAAGAGCTGGGGCTGGTGATGCCCACCGCGAATCAAGCAGCGCGGGAGCCGGCGTTTGTCTAATCAAGTACTGATGCGCGACCAGGCCGACGGATTGCGCCGCCTGTTTGGCGCGTCCGCCGTGACGTTGGCGGTGGCGGCGCGCGAAACGGATGTGATCGATGCCTACGCAAGGATCAAGCGCGTCGCGCGCGAGCAAGGCTGCGGACACTTCCGGATCACCATCACGCATGCTCGCTCGGCACTGGAGGCGCAGGCCGTC
Organism: Rhodocyclaceae bacterium; assembly: GCA_030682595.1. GTDB lineage: Bacteria > Pseudomonadota > Gammaproteobacteria > Burkholderiales > Rhodocyclaceae > Sulfuricystis. The sequence goes on from JAUXNZ010000133.1 coordinate 29,732, forward strand.
TTCGACAACCTGCAACGCGTGACCCGCGAGTATCTGGGCGTTCGGCTCGATTATCTCGGCATGACGAGGGTCGAGGCGAACGGCGCCGCGACCTATGTCTGTCCCAATCCGTCCGCGGCGGCGGGACTCTGGGATTCGGTGTTATAAATACGCCGATGGCAACGATGTA
>JAUXNZ010000140.1 GCA_030682595.1 Rhodocyclaceae bacterium
GCCACGCGCCGTCCATGGCGCGACGCCCATGGCCAGTAGTACATGCGAAGGTTCCGGGTTGGCCGATGAACAGGCCGCGCCGCTGGCAACGGCGAAACCGGCGCGGTCGAGCCTGGCCACCAGCGTTTCACCGTCCAGCCCTGGGAGTGAGAAATAGGTCGTATTGGGCAGCCGCTCGGCATTCTGCGCAAAGATCACGGCGCCGAGTGCGGCGAGGCCACGTTCCAGATCTGCGCGCAAACCGGAGAGCCTTGCCGCGGTTTCGCTCATGCGCGCCACGGCCTCTTCGCAGGCGACACCGAAACCGACAATCGCCGGGACGTTTTCCGTGCCGGAGCGCAGGCCGCGCTCATGGCCGCCGCCGGCAATCAGCGGCGCCAGGTCGACGCGCTTATCGACCACCAGCGCGCCCGCCCCCTTGGGGCCGCCGAGCTTGTGGGCGGAAAGCGTCAGGGCATGCACGCCGGTCGCGTTCAGCGCACGGAAGTCGAGCGGTATTTTTCCCAAGGCCTGCACGGCGTCGCTGTGGAACCAGGCGCCGGATTCCTGCGCGATGGCGGCAAGCCGCGCCACCTCCTGCACCGCGCCGGTTTCGTTGTTGGCAAACATCACGGAAACCAGCGTGGCAACCGCGGCTGGTTTCTCTGCCAGCATCGCCGAAAAGTCGGCGCTGGCGAGACGGCAGTCGGTATCAACGGCAATCTCGCGCACGCGCCAACCCTGGCGGCGCAGCGACTTGGCCGGCTCCCGCACACAGGGATGTTCGATGGCGGAAATAGCCGCAAGACCGGGCGAAAGATTGGCCGCCACGCCCTTGATGAACAGATTGTTCGCCTCCGAGCCGCCGCTGGTAAAAACCACCTCGGTCGGGTGCGCACCGACGGCATAAGCCACGCGCTGGCGTGCCGCATCAATCGCCCGGCGGGCCGCCCGGCCGTATTCGTGGCGGCTCGACGCATTGCCGTACTGCTGCCCGAAATAGGGCAGCATCGCCTCCAACACTGAAAGCGTCAGCGGCGTCGTGGCGTTGTGGTCGAGGTAGGCTGGAAAAAACATGGAGAGATTGGCGGAAGCACGCGCCTTCAGAGAGTCGCCGCCAAGGAAATACGCCGCGACTGACGCGGCGCGCCATTCTTCTGCATCACGTTAACGACGCCCTCGGCACACGGCGTGCCATGCTGCTGGATCACCAGTTCCTCAAGATTCACCGAGTGCAAATACTCGTACATGCGCGAGTTGAGACCCGTCCACAAACTGTGCGTCATGCACGGATGGTTATCTTCATGACAATTCCCCATCCCGCCACAGCCGGTGGCGTCGAGCGGTTCATCGACCGCACTGATGATGTCAGCCACGGATACGTTCGCCATGGGCTTGGCCAGGGTGTACCCACCCCCTGGACCGCGCGTGCTGGCCACCAGCTCGTTGCGGCGCAGCTTGCCAAACAATTGTTCAAGATAGGACAGGGATATTTTCTGGCGTTCGGCGATGCTGGCCAGCGTCACCGGGCCACCGTGCTGGCGCAGCGCCATATCAATCATTGCGGTTACTGCAAAACGTCCTTTGGTCGTCAATCTCATGGTGTACCTCGCATTGGGTCTCGTGGTTGCATCTATCTGGTTGGCTTACGTGTCGGTCTCGGTTCATTCCGACCGGTCAAAGCAAGATATAGTTCCCGATCAATTTAGTCAACTATATTAATCCACTATTTTGGACAAATATTTCGGGTCGAATTTGTCTGCCGTCGCCACATCATCTTCCACAGACACACCAGCGCGCTCAATGGTCTTGAGCAGCATTTCGATACGGCGATCGGTCTCCACCGCGTGATCCAGCAGGCCGTGAATCGCCATGGCCAGCGGATCGTCCTCGTTGCGCGTCACGGCATAGGCGGAAAAACCGAGGTTCTCCGCCTTTTGGTGACGGGCGCGCTCCTGGGCCGGTTCGACGATGCGCGCCGGAATACCCACCGCCGTTGCACCAGGCGGCACATCGCGCACCACCACGGAATTCGAACCGACCTTGGCGCCCTCGCCAACAGTGATGGGGCCAAGGATCTTGGCGCCTGCGCCGATGACGACGCCAGACTCCAATGTCGGGTGGCGCTTGCCCTTGCTCCAGGAGGTTCCTCCCAATGTAACGCCGTGATACAGGGTGCAACCGTCGCGGATCTCGGCCGTTTCACCAATTACCACGCCCATGCCGTGGTCGATAAACACACAACGGCCGATCGTCGCGCCAGGGTGGATTTCGATACCGGTGAGAAAGCGTGTGACATGCGAATTAAGACGCGCCAACCAGCGCAAACGATGCCCCCACAGCCAGTGCGAAAGACGATGCAGGGTCAGCGCATGAAAGCCGGGATAGCAGGTCAACACCTCCCAGGTGGAACGGGCAGCGGGATCACGCTCGAAAACGCAAGCGATGTCTTGTCGTAAGCGATTAAACATTGGGGTCTGGCAAAGCCCTAAAACGAATGTGTGAATTCTAGAATTCCCGATAACATGGGTCAACTTATCAGGATTTATGGGGGGTTCGTTTTCTTCAATCCGCCCGTTCCGTTACTTCCGCCCGCTCGGCAGAAGAAATACCGACATGCCGCTTGCCGGTCGGTTGCCGGAACGAAGCCAGCAGACCGCGCAAAATGCCGACCTCTTCCTTTTCGAGGCCGCTCCGGGAAAACAAACGGCGCAAACGCAACATCAAGCGTCCGGGCCGCTCAGGGTCGAGAAATCCCGAAGCAACGGCCGACGCCTCGAAGTGCGCCAACAGCCCTTCGACCTCCTCATGCGTTGCCGACGCCCCGGCGCCAGCCACCGGCGGCGGCGGTTCGACGCCTTGCATCGCCAAACGCAGCTCGTAGCACATCACCTGCACCGCCGCGGCGAGATTCAACGACGAGCAGTCCGGATTGGCAGGAATCATCGCCCAACGACCGCACTGCGCCAGTTCATCGTTCGACAACCCGGAAGTCTCGTTGCCGAACACCAGCGCAACTTCTCCCGCGGCAACGCCCCGGGCTATCTCCATCGCGCCGTCACGCGCCCACAGCGGGGCCAAGGCCAGTTCGCGCCGCCGCGCCGTCAGGGCCAGCGCCAGCACCGTGCCACTCAGGGCTTCCTGCAGGTTCGCACAGATTTCCGCGGCAGCCAGCACATCATCCGCACCCGCAGCCATCGCCGTGGCCTGCGGGTCTGGAAATGTTTTTGGATTGACCAGCACGAGGCGTGAAAATCCCATCGTTTTCATGGCCCGCGCAGTCGCGCCGATGTTCCCCGGATGACTCGTATGGGAAAGCACGACACGGACGCGCTGCATTGATCCTGCCGACAGTTTAGAATTCATCGCTCACCATCAAACGGGCTGACGCCCAAGCCAACCATGCATCCCATGCTCAATACCGCCATCAAGGCGGCCCGCCGCGCTGGCAGCCTCATCAACCGCGCCAGTCTCGACATCAGCCAGATCAAGGTCAGCGCCAAACAACAAAACGACTTCGTCACCGAAGTCGATCGCGCCGCCGAAGCCACCATCATCGAAACCCTGCGCGAAGTCTACCCCAGCCATGCCATCCTGGCCGAGGAGTCCGGCGATTCTCCCGGCGCTTCCCACGGCGCTGACAGCGAATTCCAGTGGATCATCGACCCCCTGGACGGCACCACCAACTTCATCCACGGCTTTCCGCAATACGCCATCTCCATTGCGCTGGCGCACAAGGGCGTACTCACCCAAGCCGTCATCTTCGACCCCAATCGCAATGAACTGTTCACTGCCAGCAAAGGTGGCGGCGCTTTTCTCAACGACAAGCGTATCCGCGTCAGCAATCGCGCCAAGATTGACGACGCCCTGCTCGGCACCGGCTTCCCCTACCGCATATTCGACCATGTCGACGCCTACCTGACGATCTTCAAGGATCTGACGCGCCGCTCTGCCGGCATCCGTCGGCCGGGCGCCGCCTCGCTCGACCTGGCCTACGTCGCCGCCGGTCGTCTCGATGGCTTTTGGGAATTTGGCCTGGCGCCCTGGGACATGGCGGCCGGCGCCCTGCTGATCATCGAAGCCGGCGGCCTGGTCAGCGACCTCGCGGGCGAAAGCGACTACCTCAATACCGGCAACATCGTCGGCGGCAACCCGAAGGTCTTCAATCAGCTGTTGCAGACCATCCAGCCGTACCGCACGGCTGCCCTGAGCGCATAACTTCAAAAAAAACGGCGCGGCTCGGTTGACACAAAACAAAGCGCCGGTAGAATGCGCACCTCTCGCGGGAGTAGCTCAGTTGGTAGAGCGATACCTTGCCAAGGTATAGGTCGAGAGTTCGAGACTCTTCTCCCGCTCCAAAACACAGGGGGAAAGCGCAATGCTTTCCCCCTTTTAGCTTCAACCTCCCAGGCGAAAACGAACGCCACGGGCAGCGGCGCGATGGCAGAGTGGTTATGCAGCGGCCTGCAAAGCCGTGTACCTCGGTTCGATTCCGGGTCGCGCCTCCAAATAAATCATTGAATTACAAAGGATTGCGCTACATAAGCGCTAAAGCGGTGTCAGAATAAACCCGCCATTCCTGCAATTCAATGTCCCAAAGAAGTCCCAAATGTCCCATAATTTTGGCGCTCCTGATACCATATGCAGCGATGGCAACCCACTTCAAGGAGATTTCAATTGCAAACACGTTTGGCCACAATCCTCGTGATTGCCCTGCTCTTGTTCGCGACTTCGGCATCTGCGATTAGCTTCAACTTCGGAGTTAAGGGCGAGATCGCCAAGGGCGTCGAAAAGGCGCTGGCAAAGAAACCGGTGTGTGTAGGCTGGCTCTCCGGTAAAAAAGATGCCATGGTGATCATGGAGGACGATAAAAGCTCCTGGAGGGAGCATAAAAAGCTGCTGACTGACTTGGAGGAATCCGGTTTCGTCACCTTGGGGCTGAACACCCTCAGTGTGGTGCTGTCAAAGGGGCCGTCCGTGACGACCCCGGATCCAGATCGTCTTTACCTCGACAGGCTGCAGATGCATGGACACAATCCTAAAGAAAAAATGTACCGCTACGCCATCCTTACCGATTATGGCAAGGCCGTGCACACCACGGAGGGCTACAAGCGAGAGGGTTGGAAATATTGGGGGCTTTGCAGCCCTACTGCAAAATATGAGCTTAATAAGGTTGTTCGCTGGTCGGAGCCAACTCCAACGGAGGGGAAAACTGTAACGGAGGCGGTGTTTTCAGTGAAGGCCAATAAACTCGACGGCGCTTTTGTAAAGTATTTTGAGAAAGTGAATCTCGGAGAGTTCGATCTCTTTGTCAAGCTATATAAAACCAGCGACGGGTGGCTCCCGCTTGGCCAGGTGCAGTTCAAAAAGAAAACTAAGGATTGATTGCTGCGGTCATGGCGCTGGTTTCTGACAATGTCTATGCCCGCCGTCTTTTCCTGGCCAGGATCGGCGGCCCCGCCGCCGTGGTCTTTTCCGACACCCCGCAGTCGATCGACAATCGCGCCACGATCGCCCGCGCGCGCGGATCCTCGATCTTCGCAAGCCGCAGCAGTTGATCAGGGGGCATCACCGGGCGCCAGAGCACCACGCCAGCACTGCAAAGCCGCTCCATGTCCTCGATGGACAGATCAGCCACGGCCCGCGCAAAGTCGGCATTGACGCCGAAGCGGGCGCATGCGTCCGGGAGTGAGCGTAGGGCCGCGACCTGCAAGGCACGGAAAAATGCCTGATTGAGGCTGGCTTCATCGGTCATTTCTGCACCGCCTTTGCGTTCGCCCGCGTCAGCTGTAGAGCCACCAGGGCAGTCGTAATCTGTTGCACCAGGTCTGATAAATCCTGACATTCCCTGGCAGCCATCGCGGCCAGCTTTTCCCGCCGCGCTGTCATCAGGTACGCCACGCTGCCCTTGCCGCTGGCGACTTCCCACGAGACTTGATTGAGAAAGCAGTCCCGGGCGGCACCACAATCCTGGTGCCAGCCGATTGCGACAATGCCCTCGCGCACGTCCCTAAGGATACAAGCCGGCCCAAGGTTGTAAATCACCAGCGGCAGCCAGCCGGCGACATCAAGCTGCCAGCTGTCGAAAATCCTTGCTGCCTCGATGCGCGCGGCCTTTTTCCGCGCCTCAAAGGCACGTTCTTCTGCCGCCGCAGCCTTGGCCTGCTTGCTGCGCCTGTCGTGTAGCCTTTCGAGAATCTTCGCCGCCGCGTGAAGCGTCGCGGCTTCGGCCTCGTCGAAATCCGCCTTGTACTGCTCAATGTCGGCCTGCGTCTGCATAAACGCCTCATGGCCTTTTACTACTGCCCGTATAGCCGTCGCGGCACGCTTTACATGCGCAGCGCCTCCGGAAATCTGCTTGCTGGTCGCGCGGTTGGAAAACATTATTTCTGCACTCCTTTGCTAGTCTGAGCCTGCTCGATCATCCGCTGCACCGCCGGATCACTGCAAAACGCCGGCAGTAGTACCGGCCCGCCCAGCACTACAAATAGAGCACCCCACTTCAAAAACCGCACGACCAGGCTGCCCAAATAGTCACCCACGCGCCAGCCGATGCCGGCGCCTAGGCCGCCGCCAAGGCCAAGGCCAAAAGCCGCCTTGAAGTTGTCCCAGAATCCGCCTTCGATTTTCATGCCAATGTCCTTCAGAAATTGGTACGGGTGGCCCACTTGTGGCCGGTGAAGATGGAGCACTCGTCTTGGCGGATCGGCTGGCCGTCCTCGAAGATTGTGAGGGTGCCTTCGCCGTACAGCTCACCGCGGACATATTCGCGGCCGGCAATGACAGCGGCGCGGATGGACTTAGCGGGGCGGGATCCGCTGAGGAAGCTGCTGTTGTTTTTGGCGGACCATGTGATTTTGCTCATTTTCATCTCCAGCCCCTGAATCCCGAGGCGCGGTTGTCGTGTATCGACACATGCTCATCTTCTCAAGTCGCCCCCCGATTTCAAGGGGGCATTTGTTGATAAATGCCTGGTCGCGGTCAATCTTCGCCGGGCATCATTACTGTGATAACCGGTTCGCCCTGGTCGCCCGGCCCACAGATTGCCTTGAGCACGGTCAGCCGCGGCTTGACTCCACGGCCTCCACGCGGCACGCGGTACATCTGAAAACGGATCTCCGACC
>JAUXNZ010000149.1 GCA_030682595.1 Rhodocyclaceae bacterium
CGACTTTCCTTTGCCGAAAAACTAGCACCGACTACAACTCCACCGGCGTCGGCGTCACCTTCCAGATATCGCGGAAATATTCGGCGATGGTGCGGTCGGACGAAAACTTGCCCATGCGCGCGACATTGAGGATGGACATGCGCGTCCAGCTTGTTGGGTCGCGATAAGCCGCGCTGACCTGCTCCTGACAGGCGATATACGCAGCATAGTCGGCAAGCAGCAGATAGGGATCGTGCTGCAGCAGGTTGTCGATCAGCGGCTGGAACACGCCGCGATCGCCATGCGAAAACAGCCCGCTGCCGAGCAGATCGATGACGCCCTTGGGTTCGCGGTTGGCGTTGTAGATGTCCCGCGGCCGGTAACCGTCCGCCAGCGTGCGCTCCACCTCCTCGGCGCTAAGGCCGAAGAGGAAGAAATTGTCGGCGCCGACCTCTTCGCGTATTTCGACATTGGCACCATCGAGCGTACCGATGGTCAGCGCCCCGTTCATCGAGAACTTCATGTTGCCGGTGCCCGAAGCCTCCTTGCCGGCGGTCGAAATCTGCTCCGACAGGTCGGCGGCCGGATAGAGGCCATGCCCCAGCTTGACACTGAAATTGGGCAGGAACACCACCTTCAGCCGATCGGCAACATCGGGGTCGCGATTCACCACATCGCCCACTGCGGTGATCAGGCGGATCATCAGCTTAGCCATTTCATAGCCCGGCGCTGACTTGCCGCCGAAGATGAAAGTGCGCGGCACGATATCCGCGGCCGGATTGAGCTTGATGCGGTTGTAGAGCGTGATGATGTGCAGCACATTGAGGTGCTGGCGCTTGTATTCATGGATGCGCTTGGCCTGCACGTCGTAGAGGCTGGCCGGATCAACCTGAACGTTGCAACGCTTGGCGATGGTTGCGGCCATGCGCAACTTGCAGTCGCGCTTGATCTGCCGCCAGCGTTCCTGAAACGCCGGATCGTCGGCGTAATCTTCCAGTGCCCGCAATTTCGACAGGTCGGTCTCCCATTCGGATCCGATGGTTTCGGTCAACAGTTTGGAGAGACCGGGATTGCTGAGCATGATGAAGCGGCGCGGCGTCACGCCATTGGTCTTGTTCTGGAACTTTTCCGGCCACATCTCGTAAAAGTCGCACAGCACGGTTTCCGTGACCAAGCGACTGTGCAATTCGGCAACCCCGTTGATGGCAAAACTGCCGACGCAGGCCAGATGCGCCATGCGCACATAGCGCGGGCCGCTTTCGTCGATGATCGACAGGCGTTCTACGCGACTGCTGTCGAACGGGAAATGCAGACGCACATCGTCGAGGAAGTGCGCGTTGATTTCATAGATGATTTCCAGATGGCGCGGCAGCAGATTCTCGAACAGGGCGATCGACCATTTTTCCAGCGCCTCGGGCAGCAGGGTGTGATTGGTATAGGCGAAGGTATGACGGGTCACCGTCCACGCCGTATCCCAGTCCAGGCCTTCCTTGTCGACCAGCAGGCGCATCAGTTCCGCCACCGCGATGGCCGGATGCGTGTCGTTGAGCTGCACGCTGAATTTCTTGTGAAAATCCTCGATCGGCAGACCGGTGCTGCGGTGGATGCGCAGCATGTCCTGCAACGAACAGGTGACAAAGAAGTGCTGCTGCAGGAGGCGCAGGCGTTTGCCGATCTCGGGCTCGTCGTTGGGATAGAGCACCTTGCTGATGGTTTCCGAGCGCACTTCGCGCGTCACCGCACCGTAATAGTCGCCGCGATTGAAGGCGTGAAAATCAAAACCTTCGGCGGCCTCGGCGCTCCACAGGCGCAGCAAGTTCACCGTGCTGACGCCATGCCCTAGGATGGGTGTGTCGATGGCCACGCCGAGAAAGCTCTCGCCAGCGACCCAGCGCACGCGGAAGCGGCCCTGCTCGTCGGCATAGGGCTCGGTATGGCCGCCGAGTTTCACCTCGTAGGCGACGTTGGGTCGTCGCACTTCCCAGGGATTTCCATAACGCAGCCAGTTGTCGGTGGTCTCGACCTGCTTGCCGTCCGTGATCGCCTGCGTGAAAATGCCAAATTCATAACGAATGCCATAGCTGATCGCGGGAATCTGCAGCGTCGCCAGCGAATCCATGAAACAGGCGGCCAGTCGGCCGAGACCGCCATTGCCCAGCCCCGGCTCTTCCTCGTGCGCGATCAGTGCGTCAAGATCGATCCCGAGACCGCCGAGCGCGCGGCGGGTGCTGTCCTCGATGCCGAGATTGAGCAGGTTATTACCGAGGAACGGGCCCGGCAGGTATTCGGCCGAGAGATAGCAAACCGTGCGCGGATTGGCCTGCTGATAGGTGCGAATCGTGCTGACCCAGCGGTGCAACAGGCGGTCGCGCACCGTGAACGCCAGCGCCTTGTATTTGTCGTCGGACGAGGCGACCTCAAGAAAGCGCCCCTGCACATAGAAGAGATTGTCGAGAAAGGCCAGCCGGATGGATTCCTCGGACAGCCCGGTGCGAATGCTCAGATTGTCGGCATCCGCTGCGCGTTTGGTCTTGGCCATGCGTTCCCTCCCTGTCAAGGAGGGCCATTTTGCACGATTTGGGCGTACCAGCGAACTTTCATGGTCGATAGCGCCACCCCACCCCCAGCCCCCGCCCCGAGGCAGGGGTCAAAGTTTGCTCGCTGCGCTCATGGGGTTACTCGGCGTCAAATTGCGTATTTCACCCTGACGCCGTCCCGCCAGCGCCGACTTTTACTTATCGCTCGGCGATGCGCTGCTTGATATGAGCGAGCGCTTCCTCGACCTGATCGACGAGGATCAGGCAGAGGTCCCCTGCCTGCAGTTTCGCCAGCGCCGTATCGATGGCGAGAAACTCACCGTGGATTTCCTCGATGGTGCTGGTGCGGGTTGCCTTGGCCAATCCATCGCGCAGCAGTTTCAGCACCTCGCCGTCGGCCCGGCCGCGCTGGCAGGCATCTTCATAGAGAATGACGCCGTCAAAGGCATCGCCGAGAATTTCGGTCTGGCCGCGGATGTCCTCATCGCGCCGGTCGCCGGCACCGCTGATCACCACCCAGCGCCGCTTGGCCGGCAGGGCGGCAACGGCCTGCGTCAGCGCCGCAATGGCGTCGGGGTTGTGACCATAGTCGGCGACCAGGGTCGCGCCCCGATAGTCAAAAACATTGAAGCGACCGGGAGCAGTGCCGACATCGCTGACAAAGGTCGCCAACCCCAGGCGAATGGTGTTCCAGTCCATTCCCAGCGCCCAGGCCGCACCAATGGCGGCCATGGCATTTTCAACCTGGAAGCCGATGGTGCCACTGCGCGTCAGCGGAATGCCGGACAAGTCGATCCGTTCGACCAGCGCACCTTCGGCGGCGACCAGCACATCGCCCTCGCGGAAGATCGCACGCTTGCCCTCGGCACGGTGCGTCATCATCACCGGATGATGTGGGTCGGTTGCAAAGAAAATAACCTTGCCAGGACAAACCCTGGCCATGCGCGCCACGTGCGGATCGGCGGCGTTGAGCACGGCGTAGCCCCGCGGGGCGACGTTCTGCACGATGACGCGCTTGACCACCGCGATGTCCTCGACCGTATTGATGTAGTTGAGGCCCAGATGATCGCCCTTGCCGATGTTGGTAACCACCGCCACGTCGCAGCGGTCAAAGCCCAGTCCTTCGCGCAGCAGGCCGCCGCGCGCGGTTTCCAGCACCGCCGCGTCGACCTCGGGATGCAACAGCACGTTCTTCGCACTTTTCGGACCACTACAATCACCGGTGTCGATTCGTTGGCCGTGGACATACACGCCATCGGTGGCGGTGATGCCCAGGCGCTTGCCGGTCTGGGCGATCAGGTGGGCGATCAGTCGAGCCGTGGTGGTCTTGCCGTTCGTGCCAGTCACGGCGACGATGGGAATACGTCCGTCATCGCCAGCCGAAAACATCGTGTCGATAACTGCCGCACCGACATCGCGGCCCTTGCCGAATGAGGGGGTGAGATGCATGCGCAGACCGGGCGCGGCATTTGCCTCGACGATGCCGCCGCCCTGGTCTTCAAGCGAGCGGCTGATGTTTTCGCAGACGAAGTCGACGCCGCAGATATCCAGCCCGATCATCTTGGCGGCCGTCACCGCGCACGCCGCAACGTCCGGGTGTACATCGTCGGTGACGTCGGTTGCCGAGCCGCCGGTCGACAGATTGGCGTTGTTGCGCAGGACGACACGCGCCCCCTTCGGCGGCGTCGATTCCGCGGAATACCCCTGCACCGCCAGGCAGGCGCGGGCAATATCGTCGAAGCGGATTTTCGTCAATGAGGTCGCATGGCCAACGCCACGACGCGGATCGCTATTGACGATGTCGACCAGCTCGCGCACCGTATGCTGGCCGTCGCCGATGACCTGCGGCGGGTCGCGCCGCGCCGCCGCGACCAGCTTGTCGCCAACGACCAGCAGGCGAAAGTCGTGGCCGGTGATGAAACGCTCGACCATGACGTCGTCACGCACGGCGCGCGCCGCCACGAAGGCGATTTCGATCTGGTCCTTGCTCGATACATTGACGGTGATGCCCTTGCCCTGATTGCCGTCCTTCGGCTTCACCACCACCGGCAGGCCAATTTCATTGGCGACCCGCCAGGCCTCGCTGGCATCGTTCACGATGCGGCCAATCGGCACCGGCACGCCGGCGGCATGCAGCAACTGCTTGGTCAGATCCTTGTCCTGGGCAATCGCTTCGGCGATGGCCGAGGTGCTGTCGATTTCGGCAGCCTGGATGCGCCGCTGCTTGCTGCCCCAGCCCATTTGCACCAGGCTACCGGAAGTCAGCCGGCGACACGGGATGCCCCGCGCCAGGGCGGCATTGACAATGGAACCGGTGGATGGCCCCAATCGCTCGTCTTCATCGAGTTCGCGCAGTTCGGCCAGCGCCGCATCGATGTCGAACGGGGTGTCGTTCGCGGCGGAACGACATAACGCCTCGGCCAAGTCGAAGGCGCGGCGGCCGACGGCTTCTTCAGTGTATTCGACCACGACCTGATACAGATTGGGCTCGATCGTCGGCGCGCTGCGGCTGAAGGTCACCGGGCAACCGGCCTGAGCCTGCAGGTTGAGCGCGGCAAACTGCAAGGCATGCGCAACCGAAATGTCGCCTTCGTAACCGATCGGCCGCATCGCGCCGATGTGGGGAAACCGGGCACGAATGCGCGCCTCGAAGCCCGGCATGCGGCTCAAGGCATTTTCGTTTTCTTCGCAGAGCACCAGCACCTGAATCGCGGTGTGTCGGCTCCAGAGGTTGGGGCCGCGCAGGGCCCGAATGCGTGAGATTTCCATGATGGGGGCTTAAGTATTAGTCAGTCGCGGCGTCGGCATCGGCACCGTGGAAGTGATAGGTCTCGATGCCGGCACGAAGAATTTCCGGGGACAGCCCGAGCGCCCAACCGGCGCCGATGGCGCCGAAAATACCGGCCAGATGTTCAGCGGATTCGTTCAGTAGCGGTATGGCGACCAATTCAATCAGTGGCGCCTCGTGCGCGCCGGCCGCCAGCATGATGTGGCCGTCGCGCACCACCAAGGCGCGACCGCCCTTGCTGCGATGTTCGACAATGACGGGCAGCGCCGCAGCGGCGCCAAACAGGATCACCTCGCCGTCACAGAGTTCAGCCATGGATGCCACCGTCGGGTCGTCGGCATTCAACACGGCCACTCCACCCATTGCGCCGGGCAGCACCACGTCGATCTGGGTGCGGAATACCTTGGACAGCAATTCGGCGGTGTCGATCCCATGCTCGGGCAGTAAGGCGGCGTTGTCGATGGCGGTGATGACGCCAACCTGGCAACGGTCATAGGCCAAGCCTTCGCTGGCCATGACAGCCGCTGGATTTTCAATCACCACGGCATCGAGGGTGCGATTGATCAGCAGCCGTTCGCCCAGCTCCCGTTGTGTGCAATCGCCGTTTTGCACCTTGCGGCTGCCGAGAAAAAGTCCGACCGCGGAAGCCAGCCCGGTGCGCCGCCCATCGAGTTGCAGCAAGCGCGCAACGATCTGCGCAACCGCAGTGGTGTCGCAGCTGCCCGTGATGCCGATGACCGGAATGCGACCACTCTCACCATTGGGGAAAAGATGCTCGACAATCGCCACGCCGACCGGCCGTGGCTGACCCTGGGCAGGCTTGAGATGCATCAGCAAACCAGGGCCGGCGTTCACCTCGACAATGGCGCCGCCCTGCTCGGCAAGCGGACGTGAAATATCCTCGGCCACCAGGTCGATGCCGGCGATGTCCAGACCGACGATGCGCGCCGCGAGACACGCGGTTCTTGCGTTATCGGGATGCACTAGGTCGGTGACGTCGATGGCGCAGTTGCCGTTTTGCTGGATCAATACCTGCTGACCGGCCAGGGGCACCGCGTCGGCGTCCATCTTCTGGCGCCTGAGCAACTGCTGGATCAGCGGTTCGTTTTCCAGAACAATCGTTTCGAGCGGAAATTCCTCGGCCGCGCCGCGCCGCGGGTCGGTGTTCAACTGGGTGTCGATCAGTTCGCGAATCGTGGCTTTGCCGTCGCCCGTGACAAAAATGCGCTCGCCGCGCGCCGCCGCAACCAGCTTGTTGTTCACCACGAGCAGGCGATGCTCCTCGCCGCGCACGAAGCGCTCGACCATCACGCCGCCGCCCTGGGCATCGGCAATCGGGAAGGCGGCCTCGACCTCGGCCTGGGTCATCAAATCGAGCGAGACGCCGCGGCCGTGATTGGCGTCGTCCGGCTTCACCACCACCGGCAGGCCGATTTCCTGGGCGGCTTCCCAGGCATCACTGGGGCTGTCGACCATGCGCCCCTCGGGGACCGGCACGCCACAGGGCGCCAGCAGGCTTTTGGTCAGATCCTTGTCGCCGGCGATGGTTTCGGCAATGGCGCTGGTGCGGTCGGTTTCGGCCGTCCAGATGCGGCGGCTTTTCGCTCCATAGCCGAGCTGCACCAGATTGCCATCATTGAGGCGGATATGCGGAATGCGGCGTGACTTGTCGCCAGCCGCCTCGACGATGCAGGCGGTGCTGGGGCCGAGCATCAGACGATCGGCCATTTCGTGCAACTGTTTGACGGTGCCGGCGACATCAAAGGGCCGGTCTTCGATGGCCGCCATCACCAGATCGCGCGCAGCATGAAGCGCCGTGTGCGTGACCTCCTCGTGCCAGGCGCGCACGATCACCTTGTAGTGGCCAGGCTGCGTCATGCTGCGCGCACGACCAAAACCGCCGGGCAGCCCCGCCAGATTTTGCAGTTCGAGGGTGACGTGTTCGAGGATGTGCGCGGGCCAGGTGCCTTCTTCGAGGCGTTTGAGAAAGCCCCCCGGCTCGCCATAGCTGCAACGGTGCGCGTGCAGTGTCGGCAACCAGGCTGTCAAACGTCCGTTGAAGCCGGGCAAGGTGTTGGAAGGGCAAGCCTCCAACTCACCGATGTCGACCCAGGCCTCCAGCACCGGCCGATAGGTCCACATGTTGGGACCGCGCAAATGCACTATTTTGAGGAATTCAATTGATTTCATTTCGTTATGTTGTCTGTCGCCTTATTGCGCTTCCGGACGGATAACTCGCGAAGCCGCCGAAAGCTGACATTTCCCAAAAAAATAAAAGTCGGCGCTGGCGGGACGGCAAGCTTTATCATTCAAGCCGCTACTTTTTCTTCTTGCGCTGTGACTGCACCCGACACTTTACCCGAAGCCTGGCGTGGCCAGTTGCCCGCCAGGCTTGAACCCGGCGAGCATCTGATCGCCTGGCTGGAAATCGACCTCGATGATCACCTCGACTTCCAGCCCGGCCTGGTCGCCCTGACCGACCGTCGCCTGGTCGCCTTTACGGAAAATGTGGCGGAGAACAAGCGATCCTGGCCGCTGACGGCGGCACTCAAACTGGCCCACCACGACCACGCCGGCGTTGGTACGCTGGAGCTCGAAGATATGCAAGCCCGGCTGGCCCGCTGGCGCTACACACTGGGCAAGAGCCCCGCCGCGCTGCGCTTCGAGCGCGAATTCGTGCGTCAGAGGGACAGCGTCGCGAGCGGACGGCCGCCACTCCCCGCGCCCGCCGCCATCTGTCCGATTTGCCAGATGCAGCTTCAGCCCGACGAAGAAGATTGCCCCAACTGCGTCCGCGAACTACACACCCCCCCGTCGACCTGGACGCTGCTGCGCATCTGGCGTTTCGCCAAGCCGTACCAATGGCGGCTTCTCGCCGGGTTTCTGCTGACGCTTGCCGCCACCGCCGCCACGCTGGTGCCGCCCTATCTCACCATGCCGCTGATGGACGACGTGCTGATTCCCTATCAGAACGGCACACCCATCGATCCCGACAAGGTGGCCTGGCTGCTTGGCGGCTTGCTGGGTTCGGCCACGCTGGCCTGGGGACTGAACTGGGCGCGCACCTACATTCTGGCGCTGGTTTCCGAACGCATCGGCGCCGACCTGCGCACCACGACTTACGAACATCTGCTCAAGCTCAGCCACGAATATTTCGGCGGCAAGCGCACCGGCGACCTGCTCGCGCGCATCGGTTCGGAAACCGATCGCATCAACGTCTTTTTGTCGCTGCATCTGCTCGACTTCGCCACC
>JAUXNZ010000153.1 GCA_030682595.1 Rhodocyclaceae bacterium
CTGCAAGCCGGGCTGGCGTCCCGCAAGACAGTTACACCGGACGCTATCGAGTCACTGCCGATGAAGGCCATCTGGCAGGGCTTCACGCATCCGGGCATCAATTGGGCCGGCACCGTCAACTTCGATGCCGGCAGCTTCCTGACGATCATGGCGTCCCTGGCCACCTCGGAACTCGGTCCCGCGCCCGGCGGCGACAGCTACGCGCTGCTGTCCAGGGACTACATGAATTTCAGCGCAAAATTCGGCTACCACTTTGCGACGATTGACGCGCTGTGCGGCAGCGAACCAAATCACAACTACGTTTCCCTGCAATTTGCCGGCGGCGCCGGGAACTACTACGGTCGCTCGCTGCGCGTCCGCTTTCTGGGCGCGGTGCTGGAGCGGCTCGGCTTTCAGGTCACCCTGCAAGGCGACCTGCTGGAAGCCACTTTCAACCGGCATGACCAGGCGTCGACTCAGGAAGGGCTGGACCAGCTCGGCAGACTGCTGGCCACCAGTCGCCTGCTCGATATGACCTTGTCAGAACAGGACTCGGTCGACGCGCTCGTCGAAGCGTTCTTCGAGGGCGAATATGACTTTCTGCGGCCATGGAACGCGAATCAACCGGAGGGATTTTTTACCCAACTTGGCCACTGGCAGCGCCGTGCCGTTGATGACACGACCTGCCTGTTCCAGAATGGCCAGTTTTCACAAAGCGCCGTAACGGGAACAGTTGCGGGACTCATCGGCAAGACCCTGGGCGGCGCCTACCATGATTTCCTCGACACCATCGGTGCGTACTATTACTTCCCGCTGGCGATTGCCAAGGACGGCACGCTGGGCAATGGCCGCATCCAGGTGGACGTCAAACCGGAGCGCGGCAACATCGACCGGGCGGGGGGCATCGTCTTCGGCCTCAGAAATGCCGCGAATTATTTCGTCTTCAGAATCAACGCGCTCGAAGACAACGCCATATTGTTCGAATTCGTCAATGGCCGGCGGATCGAGCGGCAAACCCTGGACATGCTGGTCGCCGCAAA
The DNA here is from genome assembly GCA_030682595.1 of Rhodocyclaceae bacterium. Lineage (GTDB taxonomy): Bacteria > Pseudomonadota > Gammaproteobacteria > Burkholderiales > Rhodocyclaceae > Sulfuricystis. The sequence goes on from JAUXNZ010000153.1 coordinate 1,020, forward strand.
CACCTGGTATCGCCTCTCCGTAACCATCGACAACCACGCCATCCGCTGCCAGGCAGGCGACCGGCATTCCCTTGAATACACGGCGGCAACCGCCGTGGCGGGGCATGTCGGCTTGTGGACCAAGGCCGACTCGGTTACCCTGTTCGGACCGCTGACCATTGAAGATGCGGATGGTGTCAGAACCTTTGGCTATTAGAGGCTCGGCCGGGCGGTGGTAGACTTTCCGCTCCCCACTTCAGCGGCAAAATTTCATGAAACTGCATGGCACCCTCACCAGCCCCTATGTCCGCAAGACGCGCATCGTCCTCGCGGAAAAGAAGATCGATTACGAACTGGTCATCGATAACGGGGGGGCCGATGGCAGCGGCCTGGCCGAACACAATCCGCTGTGCCGCGTTCCGGTGTTGCTCCTGGATGACGGCGGCACACTGTTCGATTCGCGCGTGATTGTCGAATACCTCGACAGCCTGGCCCCCAACAATCGCCTGATTCCGCCGCCCGGCCGCGAGCGCACGCTGATCCGCCGCTGGGAAGCCCTCTGCGACGGCATCTGCGACGCGGCCACGGCCATCATGTATGAAACCAAGCGGCCGGCAGGCGAGCAAAGCCAAAGCTGGATCGACCGCCAGCGCAAGGTGATTGGTTTCGGGCTGGCGGCCTGCGCCCACGACCTGGGCGAGCAGTCCTGGTGTCACGGCACGGCCATCACGCTGGCCGACATCGCCCTCGGCAGCACGTTGGGCTATCTGGTCTTCCGCTTTCCCGACATCGACTGGCGCACGACCTACCCGAATCTGGCGAAGCACTACGCCAAGCTGATGCAGCGTCCGTCGTTCGCCGAAACCGCGCCGCAGGGCTAGCTCAGAGAATTACCCCGCCGCCCAGGCAGACCTGCGACTCATAAAGCACGACGGACTGGCCTGGCGTGACTGCCCACTGCGGCGCGGCAAAGGCAATTTCACACTGGTTATCGGCCAGCGTTTCAATGGCGCAGGCTGAATCCGGCATGCGATAGCGGGTCTTGGCTGCATACACCCAGTGGGTGTGCGGCGCACGGGACGAAACCCAGGACAACTGGCCGGCCGTCAGCCGGTCACGCAGCAGGGCGGGATGCGCGTGCCCCTGCACGGCGTAGAGCACATTCGTCGCCATGTCCTTGGCGGCGACGAACCAGGGTTCTTCGGCGGCGCCCTTCACGCCGCCGATCCCCAAGCCCTCGCGCTGGCCGAGCGTGTAATACGCCAGGCCTTCATGCCGGCCAATGACCCGATCATCATCGAGGCGGCGGATTTCCCCCGGCTGCTTCGGCAGGTAGCGCGCGAGAAACTCGCGGAACGGCCGCTCGCCGATGAAACAGATGCCGGTCGAATCCTTCTTGGCGCAATTGGGCAGGCCGGCTGCCTGGGCAATTTTGCGCACCTCGCGCTTGTAGAGGCCACCCACCGGGAACAGCGTCCGCGCCAGTTGCGTCTGATTCAGGCGGTAGAGGAAATAGCTCTGATCCTTCGTGCCATCCTCGGCCTTCAGCAACTGGAACTCGCCAAGAAATTCGCGCACCTGGGCATAGTGGCCCGTGGCGATCTTGTCGGCGCCGAGAAGCATGGCATGGTCGAGGAAGGCCTTGAACTTGATCTCGGAATTGCACAGCACGTCGGGATTCGGCGTGCGGCCGGCCTGGTATTCGCGCAGGAAATCGGCAAACACACGGTCGCGGTAGGCGGCGGCGAAATTGACAACCTCCAGTTCGATGCCGATGACGTCGGCCGCCGCGGCCGCGTCGACCAGGTCCTGGCGCGAGGAACAATAATCGTCCGTGTCGTCACCTTCCCAGTTCTTCATGAACAGGCCGATGACCTCATGGCCCTGGCGCTTGAGCAGCAACGCCGCCACCGCGGAATCGACGCCGCCGGACATGCCGACAATGATCTTAGCCATAGTGACGGATGACCTCCAGGGAAAAGCGCTGCCCGGCAAGAAAGTCACGCACGCATTGCCCGACCAGCGGGCTGCGATGCCGCTCGCGACAGGCCTCGATTTCAGCGGGCGTCATCCAGACGGCGCGCAGGATGCCCGCGTCGAGGCGGCGCGCCGTATCACGAGCGCCGACTTTTCCGGCAAAGGCAAAGCGCAAGTACGTCAAATCCCCCTGCGGGCGCGGCCACTGATAAACGCCGATCAGCTCGGTCGGAACAAATTCGTAAGCGGTCTCTTCCAGCGTCTCGCGGCTGCAGGCGGCCAGCAGCGATTCGCCTTCATCGAGATGCCCGGCGGGCTGATTGAAGCGCACGCCCTCGGGGGTCTCTTCCTCGACCAGCAGGAAGCGGCCGTCCTCTTCGACCACCGCCGCCACCGTGACATGGGGTTTCCAAATTTCCATGGGCCCGATTTTACCGGCGCAATTCCGATAAAATCACCGATCACAACTAAAACGCTGGAGAAAACAAGATGTCCATGTCCGATCGCGACGGCTTCATCTGGCAGGATGGCCAGCTCGTGCCCTGGCGCGAAGCCACCACCCATGTGCTGACCCATTCGCTGCATTACGGCCTCGCCGTGTTCGAGGGCGTGCGCGCCTACCAGACCGTTTCCGGCACGGCCATCTTCAAGCTCAAGGAACACACCGATCGCCTGTTCAACTCGGCGCACATCTACCGCATGCCGATGCCATATGACCGGGAGACGCTGATGGAGGCGCAGAAGGAAGTCGTGCGCGCCAACCATCTTGAATCGGCCTACATCCGCCCGATCGCCTTTTACGGCTCCGAAAAAATGGGCGTCTCGCCGAAGGGCGCCAAAACCCACGTCGCCATCGCCGCCTGGCCCTGGGGCGCTTACCTCGGCGAGGACGGCATGGAAAAGGGCATTCGCGTCAAGACGTCGAGCTACGCGCGCCACCACGTGAACGTCAACATGCCGCGCGCCAAGTTTTCGGCTACCTACGCCAACTCGATCCTCGCCAACATGGAAGCCACCGAGCACGGCTACGACGAGGCCCTGCTGCTCGACGTGGACGGCTTTGTCGCCGAAGGCGCAGGCGAGAACCTGTTCGTCGTCAAGGACAACAAGATTTACGAGCCCGAGATCGCCTCGGCGCTCTCCGGGATCACCCGCGCCACCATCATCGCGCTGGCGGATGAACTCGGCTACCAGGTCGTCGCCAAACGGCTGACGCGCGACGACATCTATATCGCCGACGAAGCCTTCTTCACCGGCACGGCCGCCGAAGTCACGCCGATCCGCGAACTCGACGGCCGCACCATCGGCGCGGGCTGCCGCGGCCCGCTCACCACCAAACTCCAGAGCCTGTACTTCGACGTGGTCAACGGCAAAGTGCCGGCCCGCGCCAACTGGCTGAGCTATGTTTAACCAAGGATTGCCATGAACACCACCGATACCGCCCGCGAAGTCGACGTCACGGCCCACGACCTGCCGCTCGCCTGCCCGCGCCCCGACAGCCCCCTGTGGGCGCGTCACCCGCGCGTCTTTCTCGACGTGCTGAAGCATGACGCCGTCGCCTGTCCCTATTGCGGCACGACCTACCGTTTCACCGGCGCGAAGCCGAAGGGCCATCATTAAAATCCTGGTTGTCGCGCCGTCCTGGATCGGCGACACCATCATGATGCAGCCGCTCCTGATGCGGCTGCTAGCGCGTCAGCCCGACGCCGCGATTCATGTGCTGGCGCCGGCGTGGAGTGCGCCGCTCCTCGCGCGCATGCCCGAGGTTACGGCAAGCATCGAAAATCCCTTCGCCCACGGCGCATTCGACTGGGCCGGCCGACGCGCCCTGGGGCGCCGCCTCAAGGATGAAGGATTTGCAGAATCCTACGTCCTGCCCAATTCGTGGAAATCGGCACTCGTCCCATACTTCGCCGGCATTAAGAAACGCACCGGCTACACAGGTGAAGCGCGCTACTTTCTGCTGAATGAACGACACGCTCTCGATGCGTCCGCATGGCCACGCCTCGTCGACCGCTATGCCGCATTGGCGGGCCCGGCAAAAGCCACCACGCCCGAACCGCGCCTGACCTCGACAGTCGAACAGCAACGCGCCGCGCGCGCAGCGCTCGGGCTGCCGCTGGATGTTGCACCCGTCGTATTTTGCCCCGGCGCCGAATACGGCCCGGCCAAGCGCTGGCCGGTACGCCACTTTGCTCGTTTGGCCAAACTGCTGGCACAAAAAGTCGGCGCTGGCGGGACGGCGCTAGGCCGGCACGCCGACAGCATGGGGACGGCGATAGGCCGGCACGCCGACAACATGGGGACGGCGGTAGATCGTCCCGCCGACAGCATGGGGACGGCGGTCTGGATTGTCGGTTCGGCCAAGGATGCCCCGGTCGGCGACGCAATCGCCCGACTTGCGGAAGGCGCCGCGCTCAATCTCTGCGGCCGCACCAATCTCGAACAGGCCATCGACCTGATCGCCGGTGCGGCGGCGGTCGTCAGCAACGATTCCGGCCTGATGCACGTCGCCGCCGCGCTTGATCGGCCGCTCGTCGCGCTCTACGGCTCGTCCAGTCCCGGCTACACGCCGCCGCTCTCGGCGCGTGCGACAATCCTTTCCCTCGGCCTCGAATGCAGTCCCTGTTTCAAGCGCGAATGTCCGCTGGGGCATCTGCACTGCCTCGAAAACCTGACACCCGAACGCGTACTTGCCGCCATGGCCATCCAAACCACATGACCAAAAAACCGATCTTCACCTCGCCACAGGAAGTCGAGTTTGCCTTCTACGAAGCGCTCGAACGCGGCGACCTCGATGCCATGATGAACGTCTGGTCGGAAGATGACGAGGTCGTTTGCATCCATCCGGGCGGACCGCGCCTGGCCGGCTATGCCCTGGTGCGCGAAGGCTGGCGGCAGATCTTCGCGGGCGGCAAGCGCCTCAAGGTACAGCTCCTGGCCTTATCGACCGTGCCGGGCCATTTCAACGCAGTGCACAGCCTGATCGAGCAGCTCGGCGTGGTCGGCGACAAGCGTCTCGCCACCCCGGTAGTTGCCACCAACGTCTACGTACGCGGCGCCTTTGGCTGGCGCATGATCGTCCATCACGCCTCGCCCGTGCCGCCTTCCTCCATCGGCGATGCGCCGCAGATCCTGCACTAACTTTCATGATGCGTGAAACATCGCCCCGCAGCATGAAAGTCAGCACCTTCCCATGGCCCCCCACCCCCAGCCCCCGCCCCGGGGCGGGGATCGAAGTTTGCTCGCTACGCTCGTTTATTTCGGGGTGCCCCCGTTCAAGGTTGGGAGCGGATTGCGCCTGGCGGCGCGTGTCGCGTTTGCTTGGGGCGGCCCGGCGCAAACGCTGTATTCGTTAAGGACACGCCACGACACCCTATCGCGCGCCGCGCTGGCTGGTCGGCGGCAATGCACAGACACTGTGGCCCCTGCTGCGCAAGGGCCCGCTGCCGGCCTACCGGCGCGAGCGCCACGCCACGCCCGATGGCGACTTCATCGACATCGACTGGATCGATGCGCCACCGGGCGCATCACCCACCACGCCACCGGGCGCGCCATCCGCCACGCCGCAACTGGTCATGTTTCACGGCCTCGAAGGCAGTTCGCGCAGCCACTATGCCCGTTCCTTGATGCATGCCGTCGCCCGGCGCGGCTGGCACGGCGCGGTGGTGCATTTTCGCGGCTGCTCGGGCGAACCGAACCGCCTGCCACGCGCCTACCACTCGGGCGATTCCGCCGAGATCGACTGGGTGCTGCGCCGCCTCTCCGCCGCGCGGCCGCAGGCGCCCCTGTATGTCGCCGGCGTTTCGCTCGGCGGTAATGCACTGCTCAAATGGCTAGGCGAACAGGGCAGTGCGGCGCGCGGCGTCGCCGCCGCTGCCGCGGTCTCCGCCCCGCACGACCTGGCCGCCGCCAATGTCGCACTGATGCAGGGCTTCAACCGTATCTACACGCGGCATTTCCTGCGCACGCTGATCCCGGCAGCACTCGCCAAACTCGACCGCTTTCCTGGTTTGTTCGATGCTGCCCGCGTCCGCGCCGCAAACTCCATGTACGCCTTCGATGACGCCGTCACCGCGCCGCTGCACGGCTTTGCCGGCGCGGCTGAATACTACGCGCGTGCGTCGGCAGGGCAATTTCTCGGCGGCATTGCCGTGCCGACACTGGTACTCAACGCAAAAAACGACCCATTCCTGCCGGCCGCCGCCCTGCCCGGCCCGTCTCAAGTGTCGGCGGCGGTCACGCTGGAACAACCGGATGAAGGTGGCCATGTCGGCTTCGTCACCGACCGTTTCCCCGGCATGCTCGACTG
>JAUXNZ010000162.1 GCA_030682595.1 Rhodocyclaceae bacterium
GCGCGGCAGGCGGTACTTGGGAATGCCGAAACGCAGCATGCCGCCGGCCAGCGGCCCGGCATCGTAGATCACGGCCTTGTGGCCCATGCGCGTCAGGTGATAGGCGGCGGACAGGCCGGCCGGGCCGGAACCGACGACCAGCACGCGGCGGCCGGTGGCGGCGGCGGGCGGGGAAAACTGCCAGCCCTGCTTGTTGGCCTCGTCGCCGAGAAAGCGTTCGACCGAGTTGATGCCGACCGCCGAATCGACCTGCTCGCGGTTGCAGGCGCCCTCGCAGGGGTGGTAGCAGACGCGGCCCATGATGGCGGGCAGGGGATTGTTCTGGACCAGCGAGCGCCAGGCTTTTTCATATTTGCCGCTCTCGGCATGGAACAGCCAGTCCTGGATATTTTCACCCGCCGGGCAGGCGGCGTTGCAGGGCGGCAGCCGGTCGATGTACTCGGGGCGGAGCGTGCGCCACGAACCGGTGCGGTTGGCCAGCGAGGAACCGGGGTCGAGGGTGATGGCGAAGGGTTTGTCCATGATTAGTGGTCTTCTTTGCGGGCTTGCAGCCGGTACTTGCGGATGTTCTTGTCGGCCAGCGCCTGGATATGGGCAATCGTTGCGACTGCCGGGGTTTTGCCGAACAGATGCGCGTAGCGCTTCTGCGGCTTCAGGTAGTCCTCCACCGGCAGCGGGCGCCGTATCGCCAGCACCGACTTTATCTCGCCGTGCTCGGCCTCGAACACCGGGAAGATGCCGGTTTCCTTGGCCAGCCGCGCCATCTTGATGGTGTCGTGGGAGGCATGACCCCAGCCGAGCGGGCAGGGGACAAGGATGTGGATGTAGCGTGCGCCGCGGATTTCCATGGCGCGCCGCACCTTGGCTTCCAGGTCGCGCAGGTCGGCCACGGTGGCGGTGGCGACATAGGGGATGTCGTGCGCCAGCGCGATGGCCGGCAGGAACTTGCCCTGACCGAAGACGTTGCCGGGTGCGGGCCCGACCGCCGGCGTGGTGCTGGTGCGTGCGGCGGCAGGCGTGGCGCTGGAACGCTGCACGCCGGTGTTCATGTAGCCGCCGTTGTCGTAGCAGATGTAGAGCACGTCGTCGTTGCGCTCGAACATGCCGGACAGGCAGCCGAAACCAATATCCGTTGTTCCGCCGTCGCCGCCCTGGGCGACCACGCGCACGTCATGGCGGCCCTTGACCTTGAGCGCGGCGGCGATGCCTGTTGCGACCGCCGCCGTGTTGCCGAACAGCGAATGAATCCACGGAATCTGCCAGGACGTTTCCGGATACGGCGTCGAAAACACTTCGAGGCAGCCGGTGGCGTTGGCGGCGATCAACTGGCCATCGGCCGCCTCCATCGCGGCGTCGATGGCGTAGCGCGCGCCGAGCGCCTCGCCGCAACCCTGGCAGGCGCGATGGCCGGAGTTGATCGAGTTGAAGCGCTTGGCGCTGGACTGCACGCTGCGTTCTTCGGGGGGCAGCAGGCGGTTGCCGACGGTGAAGGTGCCGGTCTGGTAGAACTTGACGGGTTGGAAGGACATGGCGGTCTTCCTTTCCTTTAGTAGTTGCGCGCGGCGATGACGCCGACATCGCGGAGCAATGCTTCGGCCACCGGACCGCTCTTGCGGTGGGCCTTTTCGCGTTCGAGCTGCTTGCCCACCACCTTCCAGTCGAGGTCGAGGAAGGTCACCGGATCGATGTTTTCCATGGCCGCCTTGCGGAACACCGCATGCAGCGACTTCTTGGTGATGGCGCGGCCGCCGAGGCCGGCGATCACGGTGAAGCCCTTGAGCCCCATGCCGGTGACCGCCATGCGCACATTGACGGCGAGGATGCCACCGAGGCCGATGGCCAGGCTCTTTTCCAGCACGACGAAACGCTTGGCATGCTGCAGGGCCGCCGCCACAGCCTTGATCGGGAAGGGGCGGAAACAGGTGATGCCAAGCACGCCGATCTGGTGGCCGCCATGCTCACTCTGGCGCATTTCATCCACCACGTCCTTGATCGTGCCGAGCACCGAACCCATGGCGATGATGATGGTCTCGGCGTCCTCGGTGCAATAGCTGTGCACCAGTCCGCCGGAATCGCGGCCGAACACCGCCTTGAACTCGGCGGCGTAGGCGGGAATCAAGGTCAGCGCTTCCATCTGCTTGGCATGGGCGAGGTAGCGCACTTCCATGAAGGCTTCGGGGCCGACCATCGCGCCGATCGAGACCGGTTCGGCCGGATCGAGCACCTGGCGCGGCGAGTAGGGCGGCAGGTAGGCGTCGACCTGCTGCTGCGTCGGCATATCGACACGCTCGTAGGCATGCGTCAGGATGAAGCCGTCCATGCAGACCATGATGGGCAGCGACAGTTCCTCGGCCAGCCGGAAAGCCTGGATGTGCAGGTCCAGCGCTTCCTGGTTGGTCTCGGCGAACAGTTGCAGCCAGCCCGAATCCCGCTGCGACAGGGCGTCGGAATGGTCGTTCCAGATATTGATCGGGGCGCCGATGGCGCGGTTGGCCACTGTCATGACGATCGGCAGGCCGAGGCCGGAGGCGTTATAGACCGCCTCGGCCATGTACAGCAAGCCCTGCGAGGCGGTGGCCGTGTAGCTGCGCGCCCCCGTGGCCGATGCGCCAATCGCCACCGACATGGCGGCGAATTCGGATTCGACGTTGATGAATTCGCAGGCGCTGAGCGAACCGTCCTTGACCATCTCGCCCAGCGCCTCGACGATGTGGGTCTGCGGCGAGATCGGGTAGGCGCAGATCACTTCGGGGCGGCACAGTGCCACGGCCTCGGCGACCGCGCGCGAACCTTCCATTTGTTTAAGCATGTTGTTCCCCCCCGGACAAGGCGGCCGCCATCCCGGCTTTGACGATCGCGTAGGCCTCGGTCGCCGCGGCGCTATTGCCGGCGGCCAGCTTGCCGGAGAAGCGTTCCCCGATCGCCTTGAGCACCGAGTCCAGTTGAATGACGCCCGAGACGGCCGCAAAGCCGCCGAGCAGCGGCACGTTCGGTACCGGGCGGCCGACATGTTTCAGCGCCAGTTCGGTGGCGGACACGGTGCACAGGTGCGCCGGGTTCCAAGCGCTGGCCAGATCGGCCAGTCCCAGCTCCGCAAAACTCTTGTTGGTGTTGATGAGAATGTAGCCGTCGTTCTTCAGCCCGGCGAAAACATCGACCTGGTGCAGCAGGGTCGGATCCTGGATGATGATCGCGTCGGGCTCCATGATCGGCTCGCGCAGGCGGATTGCCCGGTCGTCGATGCGGCAGAACGCCACCACCGGTGCGCCGGTACGTTCGGAACCGAAACTGGGAAAGGCCTGGGCATGCCGTCCCTCGTCGAAGGCGGCGACCGACAACATCTCCGCCGCCGTGACCACCCCTTGGCCGCCCCGGCCGTGAATGCGTACCTGGAACATGTTTTCTCCTAAGCCAACCCAGTCCAGCAAAGGCTATACACCAGCGGCGGCCGGGTCAAGTTATTGGCGGAACAGGCGCGAGCGGGTTCTCCATCAGCGACCGCCATGAAAACACGCAAGCGCCCGCGCACTCGAAGGAGCGGTCGCCGCCATAAATGATCCAGGGATCGAGCGCCGCGTCGCCGGCAAACGCCTTCCAGCGCTTCGCCGCATCCGGCCAGTCGGCGGCGAACGTCATCCCGGACTTGATTTCGACGGGCTGCAAGCGGTCGCCGGTCTCGAACAGCAGATCGATCTCGTGGCCGATGTTGTCGCGCCAGAAATACAGCTCGGCGGGCTGGCCGACGTTGTGGCGCTGCTTGATAAACTCGCCGATCACCAGGGTCTCGAACAGCGCGCCGCGCAGGGCGTGCGTGGCGATGGTGCGGGCATCCCGAATCCCCAGCAACCACGCCGCCAGACCGACATCGACAAAATACAGCTTGGGCGTCTTGACCAGACGCTTGCCGAAATTGCGGTGATACGGCGGCAGCAGGCGCACGATGTAACTCGCTTCCAGCACCGTCAGCCACTCCCGCGCGGTGACGTGGCTGATGCCGCAGTCCGCCGCGAGCGATGAAAGGTTGAGCAGCTGCCCGCTGCGCGCGGCGCACATTTTCAAAAAGCGCTGGAAGAGCCCGAGCTGGCGCACGGCAAGCAGTTGGCGGACGTCGCGTTCGACATAGGTGGCGATGTAATTGGGGAACCAGTCGCCGGGCGCCAGGTCGCGGTCGTACAGCGCGGGGTAAGCGCCCTGCCATAGCGCGCTATCGACGTTGGCGGGCGCCATGCCGGCGTTCGCCAGTTCCGATTGGGAAAACGGCAGCAATTGCACCAGGCCGACGCGGCCGGCTAGCGATTGCGACATTTTTGACATCAGCCCGAACTGCTGCGATCCGGTGAGCACGAAATCGCCCATGCGCCGGCGCTCATCCACCCAGCCCTGCAGCCAGGAAAACAGCGCGGGACAGCGCTGGGCCTCGTCGATGACGGCGCCGTCGGGAAACTCCGCGAGAAAGCGGCGTGCGTCCGTCATCGCCTGGGCGAGCACATCGGCGTTTTCCAGGCTGACATAAGGCTTGCCCGGAAAAGCGGCGCGCGCCAGTGTCGTCTTGCCGGCTTGACGCGGCCCGGTCAGTGCGACGATGGGAAAACCGCGCGCCAGGCGCAGGGCGGTAGCGAGAGCAGTGCGGGGAACCATGGCCGCATCTTACAGATTTAAGTATGAAACTTCAATCTGTAAGGATGGCTGCCGTCAAACGGTTGGCGCGCAAAACTTCCAGTGCCTTCTCGTAGTCGAAGGCGTCGATGCGGGCGAGCAGTTCCCGTGCCGCGGGGAAGCCGGCACGCAACAGCGGCGCCGCGTCCCGCGCCACCTCGCCCGCTTCCACGTCGCCAATGGCGAGCAATGCCGCCAGCTGG
>JAUXNZ010000187.1 GCA_030682595.1 Rhodocyclaceae bacterium
TGTCGGCGTGCAGCAGGCCGCCGGCCAGCATCTGGCGGAATACCGAACGCCAGCCGGCTTCGTCGGTATCGGCGCCGACCCCGAATGTCGGCAGGGCGTCGTGGCCGAACTGCTGCATGCGTTCGGTGTTTTTGCCGCGCAGCAGGTCGATCAGGTGTCCCGCGCCGAAGCGCTGGCCGGTGCGCAGGATCGCGGACAGGGCTTTTTGCGCCGCCAGGGTGCCGTCCCACAGTTCCGGCGGTTCGAGGCAGGTGTCGCAATTGCCGCAGCGGTCTTCCCGCGCCTCGGCAAAATAGGCGAGGAGGCGCGTGCGCCGGCACTCGGCGGTTTCGCACCAGGCGAGCAGGGCGTCGAGCTTGCCGCGTTCGATGCGTTTCTGTTCCTCGCCGGCATCGGACTCGTCGATGCGCAGGCGATGAATCATCACGTCGTTAAGACCATAGGTCATCCAGGCTTCGGCCGGTTCGCCGTCGCGCCCGGCGCGGCCGGTTTCCTGATAGTAGGCTTCGAGGCTCTTCGGCAGGTCGAGATGGACGACGAAGCGCACGTCGGGCTTGTCGATGCCCATGCCGAAGGCGATGGTGGCGACCATGACGATGGCGTCCTCGCGCAAAAACCGCTGTTGATGCCGGGTGCGCGTCGCCGTGTCGAGACCGGCGTGGTACGCCAGGGCGGTGATACCCTGGGTGACCAGCCAGGCGGCGGTTTCATCGACCTTCTTGCGCGACAGGCAATAGACGATGCCGGCGGCATTTTCATGCGTGGCGAGGAAATCAAGCAACTGGCGGCGGGGATTATTGCGTTCGACCACGCGGTAGCGGATGTTCGGTCGGTCGAAGCTGGAGATGAAGATGCGGGCGTTGTCCAGGCCGAGGCGGAGCAGGATTTCACGGCGCGTCAGTGCATCCGCCGTGGCGGTCAGCGCGATGCGCGGCACGGCGGGATAGCGCTCGTGCAGCACGGAAAGCTGGATGTATTCGGGGCGGAAATCGTGGCCCCACTGCGAAACGCAATGGGCTTCGTCGATGGCGAACAGGACGATGTTGCCGGCGGTGTTGAGGCGGTCGAGCAGGGCGAGGAAGCGCTCGGTCAGCAGGCGTTCCGGCGCGACGTAGATCAGGTCGAGCGTGCCCGCCAGCAGTTGTCGTTCGGTCTCGCTGGCGGTCGCGTAATCCAGCGACGAATTGAGAAACGCGGCGCGCACCCCTGCCAGGCGCAAGGCGTCGACCTGATCCTGCATCAGCGCGATGAGCGGCGAGACCACCACGCCGACGCCCGGCCGCAGCAGGGGCGGAATCTGGTAGCACAGCGACTTGCCGCCGCCGGTGGGCATCAGCACCAGCGCGTCGCCGCCGCTGCTCAGGTGATCGATGATCTCGGCCTGCGGCCCGCGAAAGGCCGGATAGCCGAAGACCTGGCGCAGCGTGTCAAGCGCGGTCATGGCGCGGCGCGGGGATGAACCTTGTCGTAGGCGGCCAGAAGTTGCTGATGCATGGCGCAGCCCTTGAGGGCGAGGCCGGGCGCGGTTACCGCGAAAAAACGCTGTTCGCCATCAAGCAGCGCTTCCGCCTGCTCGACCACGGCGGCGCCGTAAAGCTGGCGTAGCGCGTCGTCGCAGGCAGCGGCGCGTTCCACGTCGTCAAGCCGGATGAGGGTGTCGATGCAGCGATAGATGCGGCGGCGCTCTGGATTGATTTGCGCGAAATGCAGGATCCAATCGAGCCCTTCGCGGATGCCATCTTCCAGGCTTCCGGCGAGCGCCAGCAGGGTTTTCAGTTCGCCGACGCGCAGGTCTTCCCAGAGTGTGCCGGCATCGGCCGCCAGCCCGATCAGCGCGCTGACCAGCCGCTGGTCGTCGATGCCGCTGTCGCTATCGTTCAAGGTGGCGAGCAGTGCAGCGCAGGCAACGTCGTCCAGTTCCGGTAGTTGCAGGATGGCCGAGCGGAAGCGGTTGCCGACGCTGTTGTTCTCCCATTCGAGATCGTCGAGCGGATAGATTTCGGACAGGCCGGGCACGAGAATGCGGCAGGCATAGACGCCGAGCTGCTCGAAATCGGCGCTGTGGATGTCGTGGCCCATGGCGTGGATGCGCTCGACCAGCCAGGCGCAGTCGTGCCCGGTGGCGGCATCCGGGGTGCTGAAATTCCAGTCGTGGAAGGCGAAGTCGGGCGTGTCGCCGAGAAAGTTCCAGTGCAGGATGCCGCTCGAATCGACGAAGTGGATTTCGAGGTTGGGGCTGCTGCCGACTTCGTCCAGGTCGAAACCGGGTTCGGGAAAGCCGTCCAGGGCGTCGAGCGCGCGGCCCTGCAAGAGTTCGGTCAGCGCGCGTTCCAGCGCGACTTCAAAGCACGGATGGGCGCCAAAGCTGGCATAGCAGCCCTGATCGCGCGGATTGAGCAGGGTGACGTTCATCACCGGATACGCGCCGCCCAGCGAGGCGTCCTTGACCAGGATGCCGAAGCCGGCGGCTTCGAGCGCCGAGATGCCGGCGGCAATGCGCGGATAACGGGCGATGACCTGCGCCGGCACGTCCGGCAGGCAGAGGCCCTCGGCGATGACGCGGAATTTGATGTGGCGCTCGAAAATCTCCGACAGCGCCTGGGTGCGCGCTTCGGCGGGCGTGTTGCCGGCTGACATGCCGTTGCTGACGTACAGGTTGCCGATGAGGTTGACCGGAAACCAGATGGTCGCGCCGTCGCGCTGGCGAAGATAGGGCAGGGTGCAGATGCCGCGTGCGGCGTTACCGGAATTCAGGTCGACCAGTGTTGCGGCGTCGATGCTGCGTTCCGGGTTGTAGAAGTCCTGCAACTCCGGCGACAGCAGCCCGGCGGGCCACGTTCCATCCTCCGGCAACGCAAACCACTGCTCATTGGGGTAATGCACGAAGTCGCGCTTGGCGACGTCCTCGCCCAGGTAGTAATGCGTCCAGAAATAGTTGCAGGCGAGGCGCTCGAAGAACTCGCCGAGCGCGCTGGCCAGCGCCGCCAGCTTCGTCGCGCCCTTGCCGTTGGTGAACAGCAGCGGGCAGTCGTGGTCGCGTACATGCACCGACCAGATGCCCGCGACGGGATTGAGCCAGGAACGTTCCTCGACATGGAAGCCGAGCTGCGCCAGCCGGTGTTGCAAGGTGGCGATCGAGGTTTCGAGCGCGGCATCCTTGCCCGTGATGAAGGTTTCATGGTGCATGGGGGAGTGTCGTGTGAGTCGCCGTGGGGACTATTGTTTGCCGTAGGTGCTGTCGTGATCGGCTGCAATGGTCAGCAACCGGATGAAATCGCCCGCGCGGTAGGCGGTGGCCCGCCGCGCTTGTGTGATGCGCAAGGAATAAATGGCGTCGATGCCCGCCGGCGGTTTGACGCTGGCAATCTTTTCCCATTTCAAGCCCTTGTCGCGGTAGGCCTGACTCCAGGTCATCAGCCGCAGTTTGCCGAGCGTGTTCAGCGCGGCGAGGCGTTCCGGATTTTGCAGCGCCAGCAGGTTCTCTTGAAACACGGGATTATTGAGGTCGAGCCTGAGCCTTGCATCCGGGTCAGGTTGCACCATTCAGCTTCTCCAGCAGGGCTTCCGCATTGGCTTCGGTCGGCGCGTTGGCCTGTGCCCAAGTCAGGGCATTTTGCAGGTCGGCAGCGGCCTGGGGCTGATGCAGCCAACGCTCGTTATTTGGAACGACCGTGGCGGTGCGCACCAGCCATACGCCGGGCTCCTGCTCTTCCACCAGTACCTGCTGCCCGGCGAACTGTTTGCCAAGTGAAATCTGCCCGTTGGTACCGATCACCTTGACACTGGGATGCGTAGCCATGACTGTCATTGAAATCTCCCGATTGCTTATTGCACTGGCGCACTATAGCACTAAATTACTAAAAACATAATACGGGAGTCTGGCGGCAACCGGGTGGCAACCTCAGCTGGCAACCTCAGCCGAGCCAGCGCCGCCGCCAGAAGATCGCGCCCAAGGTCGTCGCCACGCCGACCATCAGGCCGATGGAGAAAAGAAAGCCGGATGGATTGTCGAGCAGCGGCATGGTGTGGAAGTTCATGCCGAAGATGCCGGAGATCAGCGTTGCCGGCATGAAGATGATGGCTACCACGGTGAGTGCGCGGACTTCCTGATTGACGCGGTTGCTGATGGAAGACAGGTAGATGTCGAGCATGCCGGCAATCAGGTCGCGGATCGCTTCGAGCGACTCGATCAGGTGTACGGTGTGATCGTAGATGTCGCGCAGGTACAGCTGGGTTTCCGCCGTGAAAAAACGGCTCTCGTTCCGCAGCAGGGTGTTGATGACTTCGCGCAGCGGCCAGATGGCGCGCCGCAGCGTCAAGGTTTCGCGTTTGAGTTGGTGCAGGGTGGAGAGCAGCGCTGCATCGGGTTTGACGATCAGCGCTTCTTCAAGTTCTTCGCTGCGCTCGCCGATCTGTTCCAGCACGACGAAGTAGCGGTCGACCAGGGTGTCGAGCAGGGCGTAGGCCAGATAGTCGACGCCAAACTGGCGGATGCGTCCCTTGTCCTGGCGCAGCCACTCGCGCACCGGGTCGAAGCTGCCGGTCGGGCGCTCCTGGAAGCTCAGCACGAAATTCGCGCCGATGACGAAGCTGACCTGCTCCGAGTTCGCCGTGAGTGTCGCCGCGTCATAGTTGAAGAAGCGGGCGACAAGGAAGAGGTAGTCGCCGTAGTCCTCGATCTTGGGGCGCTGGTCAGTGTTGAGGATGTCTTCGAGCACCAGCGGGTGCAGATTGAAGCGCCGGCCGATCTCCTGCATTACCTCGGGTTCGTGCAGGCCATGCACGTTGAGCCAGAGTTTCGGCCCGGTCGGTGTGCAGGCCTGGCAGGCGGCCAGATTGGCGAAGTGCGTTTCGGTCAGCCCGTCGGGGCCGTATTCGATGAGGCTGATCGCCGCATGCTGGATCTTCTGCTCTCCCAGATGCACCAGAGTGCCGGCGGGCAGGCCCGCCTTGCCGGAACGCTTGGGGCGCGGGGTTTTGCGATTGATTTTTGGCGCGGTGCGGTGGGATATTGGCATGAAAGTCGGGGCATGAAAGTCGACGCTGGTGGCAGGTTTGGCTCCCGCCAGCAAAAGTCGGCGCTGGCGGGACGGCGTAGCCGACACGCCGCGTAATGTGGGGACGGCGGATTTTAAGTTTGTGCGGGTTGAATCTAGCACAGGTCGCACCCATGTAACGGCGTCAAAACACCCTTCAGGAAAACCCCATGAGCGAGCAAGCCATTGAAGCAAAAAACGAACTTGAGAAGAAGCTGCTGGCCGCCATCAACGGCGAACTGCCTGCCGATGCCTTCATGCAGGAGATGCTGACCCAGCAAATCTTCATTCCCATCAAAGATGACCGGGACAGCGGCATCAAGGGGTTGCAGCTCACTACCAAGGCCACGCCGCTGGTCATTCAAGACGAGGCGGGGCAGACGATTCTGGTGCTCTTCACCAGCCCGGACCGCGCCAAGGCCTTCCTCGCCGACGTGCCGGGTTACAGCGGTGGCCTGCTGGCGGACTTCGCCTGGATCGTCGAACGCATGGAACCCGGTTTTTCCATCGCCGTGAATCCGGGGATGGAACTCGGCATGGATATCGAACCGGAAAACGTCACCCGGATGCTGGAAATGCTGGCGGCGCGG
>JAUXNZ010000196.1 GCA_030682595.1 Rhodocyclaceae bacterium
GCAGTCTCGGCGTATACCAGTGCATCGACCTCGCAGTGCGGCGCGACGCGTTTGAGCGTTGAAAATACCGGGGCGGAAAGCAGCACATCGCCGTGGTGGCGGAGCTTGATGACGAGGGCGCGATGAAGTTGTGAATCCTGGACGCAGTTGGAGATCATGCCACGCTTTCCTTGAACTGCATGGCATGCAGCCGCGCATAAATGCCGTTCGCCGCCAGCAATTCGGCATGCCGCCCGCTCTCGACGATGCGCCCTTTTTCCAGCACGACGATACGGTCGGCGCGTTCGATGGTGGACAGGCGGTGCGCGATGACCAGGGTGGTGCGGTGTTTCATCAACTCCTCCAGCGCGGCCTGCACCTGGCGCTCCGATTCGTTGTCCAACGCCGAGGTGGCTTCGTCGAGAATCAGGATCGGCGCATCCTTCAGGAGCGCGCGGGCGATGGCGATGCGCTGGCGCTGTCCGCCGGAAAGCCGCAGACCGTTTTCACCGATCACCGTGGCGTAGCCCTCGGGCAGGGCGACGATGAACTCGTGCGCCGAGGCGGCGCGCGCGGCGGCTTCGATGACCGCAGGTGTGATGTCGCCGCTTCGACCATAAGCGATGTTGGCGCTGACGGTGTCGTCGAAGAGCACAACATCCTGTGAAACGATCGCGATATTGGCGCGCAGGGCGGATAGTTGCAATGCATCGATGGGAACGTCATCAATCAAAATGCTGCCGGCGTCGGGAGCATAGAAACGCGCGATCAGGTTGGCGAGCGTGGTTTTGCCGCTTCCGGATTTACCGACGAGCGCCACGCGTTCGCCCGGTTCGGCAATCATGCTGATGCGATCGAGGGCGAGCGTGCCGTCCGCCTGATAGCGGAAACTGACATCGCACAATTCGATGCGCCCCCGGGCGCGCGTCAGTTGGCGCGTGCCTGCATCGTTTTCGGGCTGCTGGTCGAGGAGGCCGAAAATGCTCTCCGCCGCGGCCAGGCCGCGCTGGATGGCTTCGTTCACGCCGGTGAGCGCCCGAATGGGGTTAAGGAGCATCACCATGGCGGTGATGAACGAGACGAATCCGCCGACCGTCGTTTCGTCGCGCATTGATTGCAGCGCGGCGAAATAAATGATGAGCGCCAGCGCGATGGAAACGAACATCTGCACGGCCGGCGTGCTCAGCGCGCTGACGGTCGTCAGTTTCATGCCCAGGCTGCGCACCCGGTCAGCTGCCCGGACGAAGCGACTTTCCTCATACTGCTGGCCGCCGAAAATCTTGACTACCTTGCGCCCGCCAATGGCTTCTTCGAGAACCTGGGTCATCTCGCCCATGGTCTGCTGGGTATGGCGGCTGAGCGCGCGGATGCGGTTGGCCGCGGCCCGCGTGATCAGAGCGATCGGCGGCGCGACAACGAGGGCGATCAGTGTCAGTTGCCAATTCAGGTAAAGCAGCCAGGCCAGCAGGCCGATCATGGTCAGGGTTTCGCGCACCAGCACCGTGATGACCGAGGAAGCGGCGGCGGCTACCTGACTGACATCGTGGTTGAATTTGGATACCAGCGTGCCGGTGGCGTGCCGTTCAAAAAAGGGGATCGGCAGGTCGAGCAAGCGGCGGAACATCTGCTGGCGGATATCCGCCACGACGCGCGAGCCTACCCAGGCGATGGCGTAGGCGCTGACAAATCCAGCGAAACCACGCAAGAGAAACAGGCCGACCAGCACCAGGGGCGCCAACTGGATGATGGTGACATCCTTGGCGACGAAGCCTTCGTCGAAGATGATCTTGAGCAGGGCGGGCAAGGCCGGCTCGGTGGCGGATGCCACGATCATGGCCAGGAGCGCCAGCGCGAACATCCGCCAATAGGGGCGCGCGTAGCGCAACAGCCGCGCGTAGAGGGCGCGACTTTTTATTTCGGGGAGGGAGGTCAAACAAGCGGCCTTGAAATTGGGCTAAGGAGCGGGAGAGGCACAACCGTGCTGCCCCGCCATTTTATTTCAGTGGCGGCCGATTGATTCATGCAGGGCGTCGCGCAGCACATAGATTCTTTTCAGGCTGCGGCCGCGCCGGTAACGCCAGGGTGCGAGCAGACGGCAGGCGGCGGCAAGGGCCGGTTGCGCGCGGCGCAATACCGCACGAATTTCCTCGCCGGCCTGGTGACGGTCGAAGTAGCGTGTCAACAGATGCGTTGCCAGTTCGGTTGACGTCCGTTCGTCCATGCCATGCAGCAGCGTGACCGAGTTAACCAGGAGGATCAGATCGTAGGCCTGGACGATCGGCAGCGGCAGATACGCGCCAATGTCTTCCTCGAAATCGATGCGGTACAGTTGCCCGGCGTTGCGGGTCAGATTTTTTACCTGCGCGCCGCCATGCCAATGCCCGGCGCGATGAAAGCGCGCGAGATCATCGATGGCTGCATCGAGCGCCTCGGTCGTTTCCGTTGGAGACATGCCGCGCAGGCCGTGTTCCAGCGTTTCGCCGACATGCCGGAGCACCATGCAGTCTGCCGCAAACGCAACAATTTGCGGCACGGCCTCGCCCGCAGCGGCCAGCGCGGCAAGCCGTGCGGCTTCGTCGGCGAGTCGGCGGGCGCCGTCGGCCAGACGCAGCGTTGCCATCGGCAGGCTTTGGCCGAGGGCGAACCGACAAAACATCTTCAGAAGAAAAGCTTGCGCCGTCCCGCGCGGACTGCCGGGTGCTTTTGCGACAAAAAGTTCGTTGGCAATAGAAAAGGTTGCCACGCGGCGGCCGCAGGCCGCCAAACTTTCTCTGGCCGCCTGCAGTAATTCAGTGGTTGATTCCCCGGAGGGTTGCAAAATCCGGACAGTGGTGGAGGCGGAGAGCATGGCGGCCGATTATACTGAGCCGCATTTTTCAGATCGAACAGGAATGACCCCACCATGAAAATCACCGTGATTGGCACCGGCTATGTCGGTTTGGTTTCGGGCGCCTGCCTGGCGGATGTCGGCAACGACGTGCTCTGTCTCGATCTGGATGCTGCGAAGATCCGTATCCTGGAAGAAGGCGGCATTCCGATCCATGAGCCGGGTCTGCTCGAGATCGTGCGCAACAACGTGGCTGCCGGCCGCCTGAAATTCACCACGGACATCGCGCGCGCGGTTGCGCATGGCACGATCCAGTTTATCGCCGTCGGCACGCCGCCCGACGAGGATGGCTCGGCGGATATGCAATATGTGCTGGCCGCCGCGCGCAACATCGGCCTGCACATGACCGATTACAAGGTGGTCGTCGACAAATCCACCGTGCCGGTCGGCACGGGCGACCGGGTGAAGCAGGCTCTCGCCGAGACGCTGGCCGGGCGTGGCGTGACGATTCCCCATGCGGTGGTGTCGAACCCGGAATTTCTCAAGGAGGGGGCGGCGGTCGAGGACTTCATGCGCCCCGACCGCATCGTCGTCGGCGCCGACGACGAGCAGGCCATCCCCCTCATGCGCGCGCTTTTCGCGCCGTTCCAGCGCAACCGCGAACGGCTCGTCATCATGGACATCCGTTCGGCCGAACTGACCAAATATGCGGCGAATGCGATGCTGGCGACGCGCATCTCGTTCATGAACGAGCTGGCCAATTTGGCCGAAGCACTGGACGCCGACATCGAAATGGTGCGCCAGGGGATTGGTTCCGATCCGCGCATCGGCTTTCATTTCCTGTATCCCGGCTGCGGCTATGGTGGTTCCTGTTTTCCGAAGGACGTGCAGGCCCTGCGGCGCACTGCCCGCGGCGCAGCCGGCATCGAACTCAAGGTGCTCGATGCGGTCGAGGCGGCCAACGACGCGCAGAAGCATGTCCTGGGCAAAAAAATCCTGGCCCGCTTTGGCAATGACCTGAGCGGGCGGCGCTTTGCCGTCTGGGGTCTGGCCTTCAAGCCCAATACCGACGATATGCGTGAGGCCCCAAGCCGCTACCTGATCGCCGATCTGCTGGCCGCCGGCGCCACGGTGGTTGCCCACGACCCGGTGGCGATGGATGAGGCGCGCCGCATCTACGGCGACGAACAGCGACTGACCTATGCCGCCACGCCGTTGGAGGCGCTGGCCGGCGCCGATGCCCTGGTCATTGTTACCGAGTGGAAAGTGTTTCGCAGCCCGGATTTCGACGCCATCCGGCAGACGCTCAAGCAACCGGTGATCTTCGACGGCCGCAACCTTTACGACCCGCGCGAAATGCGCGAGCGCGGCTTCGAATACTTGCCGATCGGTCGGGTTCAGGTCGGCCGATAAATCTCGCCGCCCTGCTTGACGAACTCGATCGATTTTTCCGCCATGCCTTTTTCGGCGAATTCGCGCACGTCCTGGGTGATTTTCATCGAGCAGAAGTTCGGCCCGCACATCGAGCAGAAGTGGGCGAGCTTGGCGCCTTGCGCCGGCAGGGTTTCGTCGTGGAATTCGCGCGCCTTGTCCGGGTCGAGGCCGAGGTTGAACTGATCTTCCCAGCGGAATTCGAAACGCGCCTTCGATAGCGCGTTGTCGCGCGCCTGCGCGCCGGGGTGGCCCTTGGCCAGGTCGGCGGCGTGGGCGGCGATCTTGTAGGCCATGATGCCGTCCTTGACGTCGTTCTTGTCGGGCAGGCCGAGGTGCTCTTTCGGCGTCACGTAGCAGAGCATCGCCGTGCCATACCAACCGATCAGCGCCGCGCCGATGGCCGAGGTGATGTGGTCGTAGCCCGGCGCGATGTCGGTGGTCAGCGGCCCCAGCGTATAGAAGGGCGCCTCGCCGCACAGGCGTAATTGTTCATCCATGTTGTGCTTGATCATGTGCATCGGCACATGGCCGGGGCCTTCGATCATCACCTGCACGTCGTGCCGCCAGGCGACCTGCGTGAGTTCGCCGAGGGTGGCCAGCTCGCCCATCTGCGCCGCGTCGTTGGCATCCTGAATCGAGCCGGGGCGCAGGCCGTCGCCGAGACTGAAGGCGACGTCGTAAGCTTTCATGATCGCGCAGATGTCCTCGAAATGCGTGTAGAGGAAGTTTTCCTGGTGGTGCGCCAGACACCACTTGGCGAGGATCGCGCCGCCGCGCGAGACGATGCCCGTCATGCGCTTGGCCGTCAGCGGAATGTAGCGCAGCAGCACGCCGGCATGGATGGTGAAATAGTCCACGCCCTGCTCGGCCTGTTCGATCAGCGTGTCGCGGAAGATTTCCCAGGTCAGATCCTCGGCATTGCCGTCCACCTTTTCCAGGGCCTGATAGATCGGCACGGTACCGATCGGCACCGGCGAGTTGCGCACGATCCATTCGCGCGTCTCGTGGATGTTCTTGCCGGTCGAGAGATCCATGACCGTATCGCCGCCCCAACGGATCGACCAGGTCATCTTGTCGACCTCTTC
>JAUXNZ010000213.1 GCA_030682595.1 Rhodocyclaceae bacterium
CTGCATTACCCCTGGTGGTCGTCGATTACGCCCATTCGCCCGATGCGCTGGAGAAAGTGCTGACCACCCTGCGCGGGACGGCGACGGCGCGGGGCGGCGAGCTGGTCTGCGTCTTCGGCTGCGGCGGCGACCGCGATGCCGGCAAGCGGCCGCTGATGGGCGCCATCGCCGAGCGCCTCGCCGACCGGGTCATCCTGACCAGCGACAATCCGCGCAACGAAGACCCGCAGGCCATCATCGCCGCCATTCGCGCCGGAATTAAGAGCCCCCCACGCTCGCCGCATTCAGAAAATTCGCGGCTCGCTGCCCCCCACAAGGGGGCGCATGCCGCGGTGACGGTCGAAGTGGATCGCGCCACCGCCATTCGCCAGGCGGTGGGAGAGGCGGCTGCCAATGACGTCGTTCTGCTCGCCGGCAAGGGCCATGAACCCTATCAGGAGATCGCCGGGGTGCGCTTGCCCTTTTCCGATCTTGAAATCGCAAAGTCGGCAGTGGCGGAACGGCGCGGCGTGCAGCAACCCAGCGGCATACCAGGAGAACCAGCGCAATGCTGACACTTTCAGAAACCGCAACAGTTCTTGGCGGCCAGCATCATGCCTCGCACTACGGCCACGACATCGAATACACCAGCGTCGGCAGCGATTCGCGCACGGTCATTCCAGGCATGTTGTTCGTCGCCCTCCCCGGCGAGCGCTTCGACGGTCATGACTTTGTGCGCGCAGTGCTGGCGCAGGGGGCGGCCGGCGCGCTGGTGACCGAGGCCTGGGCGGCCGCCCATCCGGGCCTGCCGCTGGTCGGGGTGGCCGATACGCTTCTCGCGCTCGGCAAACTCGCTGCCCATTGGCGCGCGCAGTTTCAACTACCGCTCTTCGGCATCACCGGCAGCAACGGCAAGACGACCGTAAAGGAGATGTGCGCGGCGATTTTGCGCGCCCACTGCGGCCAGCACGCGGTGCTCGCCACGAGCGGCAACCTCAACAATGACATCGGCGTGCCGCTGACCTTGTTGAAAATGCGCGCCACGCACCACGCCGCCATCATCGAGATGGGCATGAACCATGCGGGCGAGATTGCCTATCTGACGCGCCTCGCCCGGCCGACGGTGGCGCTGGTGAATAACGCCCAGCGCGCGCATCTGGCCGGGCTGGGCTCGGTGTTCGAGATAGCAAAAGCCAAAGGTGAGATTTTCGAGGGACTCGCCGCGGACGGCGTCGCGGTGATCAACGCCGACGATCCACACGCGGACCTGTGGCGCGACCTGAATCGGGAGCGACGCATCTTGACCTTCGGTTTCGCCGCGCCTGCCGATGTTTCCGGCAGCTGGCAGCCCAGTCATGAAAACCAGGGGTTCGGCGGCATCCTGACGCTGACAACGCCGCGCGGCAAGGCGACGCTCGACTTGCCGCTGCCCGGCATCCACAATGCCTATAACGCACTCGCCGCCGCTGCAACCTGTCTCGCGGCGGGCGTGCCACTGGCGCCGATCATCCGCGGCCTCGGCAACTATGAGGGCACCCAGGGCCGTCTGCAACAAAAGACGGGGCGCCACGGCGCCTTGGTGATCGACGACAGTTACAACGCCAACCCCGATTCGATGCGCGCCGCCATCAACGTGCTGGCGGCGCTGCCCGGCCGGCGGATTTTCGTCATGGGCGACATGGGCGAAGTGGGCGAGGCGGCCGGCCAAATGCATGACGAGATCGGCGGTTATGCCAAGAGCCAGGGGATCGACCACCTGTTTGCCCTGGGCGAAAAAAGCGTGGCGGCCGTGCACAACTTCGACGGCGGCGGCCGGCACTTCACCAGCGTCGAGGCGCTCTGCACAGCCCTGAAACCGCTCATGGACAAGGACACCATCGTGCTGGTCAAGGGGTCGCGCTTCATGCGCATGGAACGGGTGGTGGAACTGATCGTGGAAGTTGTCCCCGCCGCAGGGCCGCCCCAAGGCGGGGACGGCCAGGAACCCGGAGCCGCGCAGCGGCGAACACCCGTCACCCCCCCGGGAGGGGGGGCTGGGAGGGGAGGGCATCATGCTGCTTGAACTATTCCAGTGGCTGGCGCAGGACATCCGCGCCTTCAATGTCTTCAGCTACATCACGCTGCGCGCGGTGCTGGCGACGATGACGGCGCTGACGATCTCCTTCATCCTCGGGCCGGCGGTGATCCGCTGGCTGGCCGCCAAGAAGATCGGCCAGGCGGTGCGCGACGACGGGCCGCAGACGCATCTCGTCAAGGCCGGCACGCCCACCATGGGCGGCGCGCTGATCCTGCTGTCGCTCGGGCTCGCCACCCTGCTTTGGGCGGACCTCACCAATCGCTTCGTCTGGATCGTCCTGATCGTCACCTTCGGTTTCGGCGCGATCGGCTGGGTGGACGATTGGCGCAAGGTGGTCGATCGCAACCCCAAGGGCCTGTCGGCGCGCGCCAAGTTCTTCTGGCAGTCGGTCATCGGCCTCGTCGCGGCCATCTACATCGCCTTTTCGATCTCGGCGCCGAACAACGAAAAGGCGATCGAACTCTTCCTCCGGTGGGTGGCCAGCGGCTTCACGCTCGAAATGCCGACCCGCACTGACCTGATCGTACCCTTCTTCAAGAGCGTTTCCTATCCGCTGGGCATTTTCGGCTTCATCGTCCTCACCTATCTGGTGATCGTCGGCGCCAGCAACGCGGTCAACCTCACCGACGGCCTCGACGGCCTGGCCATCATGCCGACGGTGATGGTCGGCGCGGCACTCGGCATCTTCGCCTATGTCGCCGGTCACGCCGGCTTCTCGAAATATCTGCTGCTGCCCTACGTGCCCGGCGCGGGCGAACTGGTGGTGTTCTGCGGCGCTCTGGCCGGCGCGGGACTCGGCTTCCTCTGGTTCAACGCCTATCCGGCGGAGGTCTTCATGGGCGACGTCGGCGCGCTGGCGCTGGGCGCGGCGCTCGGCGCGGTGGCGGTTGTCGCGCGGCAGGAAATCGTGCTGTTCATCATGGGTGGCGTGTTTGTCGTCGAAACGCTGTCGGTGATGCTGCAGGTCGGCTGGTTCAAATACACCAAGCTGCGCTACGGCGCGGGCCGCCGCATCCTGCTCATGGCACCGCTGCACCATCATTTCGAGCAGTCGGGCTGGAAGGAAACGCAGGTTGTGGTGCGCTTCTGGATCATCACAATCCTGCTGGTGTTGTTTGGACTTTCGACATTGAAGATCCGCTGATGAATCTCGCTGGCAAACATGTCCTGGTGCTCGGCCTCGGCGAATCGGGGCTGGCGATGGCGCAATGGTGCGCGCGTAACGGCGCCGCCGTGCGGGTTGCCGACACGCGCGCCGCGCCGCCGTATCTGGATGCGTTGCGCCATACCACCAGCGCCGACTTTCGTAGTGGTGAGTTTGACAAGCGTCTGCTCGATGGCATCGACCTCCTTGCCATTTCGCCGGGACTCTCGCCCGGCCTGCTGGTGGTCATCCATGCCCGCGCGCAGGGCATTCCGGTCGTCGGCGAGATCGAACTGTTTGCGCAGGGGCTCTCCGCGCTCGGACAAAACGTGCCCGTGCTGGCGATAACCGGCACCAACGGCAAGACCACCACCACGTCACTCACCGGCCATCTGATCAAAGCGACGGGGCGCCGCGTCGGCGTGGCCGGCAATATCTCGCCCGCCGCGCTGACCGCGCTGATGGACTTCCAGGACCGGGGCGATCTGCCCGAGGTCTGGGTGCTGGAGCTGTCGAGTTTCCAGCTCGAAACCACCGAGACTTTGAACGCCGCGGCCGCGACGGTGCTCAACATCAGCGACGACCACCTCGACCGCTACATCGACCTTGACGACTATGCAAGCGCCAAGGCGCGCATCTTCCAAGCCAGTAAGGACAAGGCGGGCATTCAAGTGTTGAACCGGCAGGATGCGCGCGTGAAAAGCATGGCGATCCCCGGGCGGCGGATCATCAGCTTCGGCCTCGATGCGCCGGGGAATGCCGATGATTTCGGCCTGCGGGAAAACCGCAATGAGCCCTGGCTGGTGCAGGGCGACCGCTTCCTGCTGCCGGTCTCCGCACTGCCCATCACCGGATTGCACAATGCCGCCAACGCCCTGGCTGCGCTGGCGCTCGCCGCCGCCATCGGCATCGATGTGGTGACGCTGCTGCCGGCGCTACGGTCATATCAAGGCCTGCCGCACCGGGTCGAGAAGATTGCCGATGTCGGCGGGGTAAGCTATTACGATGACTCGAAGGGCACCAATGTCGGGGCCACCGTGGCGGCACTGACGGGGCTGGGTTGCCCGTCGGTGGTGATTCTCGGCGGGGACGGCAAGGGTCAGGATTTCTCGCCGCTGAAAGATGCCGTGGCGCGCCATGCGCACGGCGTGGTGTTGATCGGCCGCGCCGCGCCGCTGATCCGCGCCGCGCTCGACGGTTGCGGCGTGCCGCTGCTCGACGCCGCCGACATGGATGCCGCCGTGCGCCTCGCCGCCGCGCGCGCCCGGCCGAATGACGCCGTGCTGCTCTCGCCGGCCTGCGCCAGCTTCGACATGTTCCGCAATTACGAGCATCGCGCCGCGGTTTTCAAGGCGGCGGTGGCTGAATTACCCCTCTCCCCAACCCCTCTCCCGCAAGGGGAGAGGGGCTTTTCATGACTGCCACCACGCTACCGCGTCGCTTCGGCAATGGCCGCCCCGCGGCCGCCGCGGCGGAACTCGATCCGCTGCTGCTCTGGCCGGCGCTGGCGCTGTTTTTGACGGGGCTGGTGATGGTTTATTCGGCATCCATCGCCACCGCCGAAGGCAGTGCATTCGCTGGCCACCAGTCGACTTATTTCCTGGTCCGCCACGCCGTCTATCTGGCGATCGGACTGATGTGCGGCCTGGTGGCTTTCCAGATTCCCCTGCGTTTCTGGCAGCAACTGGCCCCGTGGGCTTTTCTCGCCGGCGTGATCCTGCTGGTGGTGGTGCTGATTCCGGGCATCGGCCGCACGGTGAATGGCGCACAACGCTGGATCGGCTTCGGTCCGCTGACCCTGCAACCCTCCGAATTCATGAAGCTCTGCGCGGTGCTCTACGCCGCCGATTACACGGCCAGGAAGCTCACCGACATGAGCAGCTTTCGGCGCGGCTTTGTGCCGATCGCGCTGGTGATGACGCTGGTCGGCGGGCTGCTGCTGCGCGAGCCTGACTTTGGCGCCTTCGTCGTCATCGTCGTCATCGCCATGGGCATCCTGGTCCTCGGCGGCATGAACGGGCGGCTGTTTTCCTTTCTCATCGGCGCGATGGTGCTCGCCTTCGCCGCGTTGATCTATGCATCGCCGTATCGCTGGGAACGCATCACGAGTTACATGGACCCCTGGCAATATGCGCTCGGCAAAGGCTATCAGCTTTCGCATTCACTGATCGCCTTCGGGCGCGGCGAGTGGTTCGGGGTGGGCTTGGGCGCGAGCGTCGAAAAACTGTTCTACCTGCCCGAGGCACATACCGATTTTCTGCTGGCGGTGACCGCCGAGGAACTCGGCTTTGTCGGCGTCGTCGCCGTGGTCGGCCTGTTCGCGCTGCTGGTGCAGCGCTGTTTCGTGGTCGGCCGCCGGGCGCTGCAGATGGAACGGGTCTTCGCCGGCCTGACGGCACAGGGCATCGGCATCTGGATCGGCTGGCAGGCCTTCATCAACATGGGTGTGAACATGGGCCTCTTGCCGACCAAGGGCCTCACCCTGCCGCTGATGAGCTTCGGCGGGTCGGGGCTGGTCGCCAACTGCCTGGCGATTGCGGTGCTGCTCAGGGTCGACTACGAGAACAGAAGGCTCATGCGAGGACTCCCGGCGTGAACATAGCCCCCCACGCTCGCAAAACCAGCTCGCTGCCCCCCACAGGGGGGCGCATGTCGCCTTGGGGCGGCCCGGCGCCGACATGAAAACCATCGTCA
>JAUXNZ010000216.1 GCA_030682595.1 Rhodocyclaceae bacterium
CCAGGCGACGTTGAAATTGGCCTGCACCGCGTCGGGCAGGTTGCCGAATCCCCAGGGCCACAGGCTGTTGATCAGCGGCTGGCCGAGTCTGTCGCGGCTGCGATTGACGGGATGGCTGTGCATGATTGTTTGTGCCGCCGCGATCAGCCGGCGCCAGGCTTGGCCATCGGGGCCGCCGGGCAGGCCGGGGTCGACCGGCCGACTGATGGCATCCGCTAACGGGCAGGTCGTCAGCGCCAGCGGTTTGGCGAGCTGCAGTTCCCAGTGCCGAGGTGCGGAGGCCGAGAGCGTGCCCCAGTCGGCGAATAGCGGGGCGACAGCCTCGATCAGCGCGGCAGCTTCCGCGGCGGTTACATTCAGCCGTGCCGGATCGGCGTGCGATATACCCTCACGCGCGACCTGCAAATGCACCGGATCAAGACAGATCCAGTCTCCAGACGCCGTCCCAATGTTGGCGACGGTACCGGCTGACGCCGTCCCGCCAGCGCCGACTTTATTGGCCCCCCACGCTCGCAACCCCGGCTCGCTGCCCCCCACCCACGGAGGGGGCAATCCGCTGGAGTCGGCTTGGGACGGCCCGGCGCCGACTTTGTTGGCCCCCACGCTCGCAACCCCGGCTCGCTGCCCCCACGGGGGGCGGACGTCGGCTTGGGACGGCCCGGCGCCGACTTTGCGTAGCGCCGCCGCCGGCAGGGGTGGGGGAAGTCCAAAGGCGCTGGCCAGCCAGTTGGCGTCAAGTTCGCGGCGCTGTCCGCGACCCAGCAAAAGGGACAGCGCGGGCGCGCTCAGGTCGAAAACGGAATCGGTGCGAATGGCGTCCGGCAGCAGCAGGCCGGGGACCAACAGGGTGAGTTGCATCGGGCAATGTTAGCTTGAAATGGTCAAATCAGCCCTGTTGCGCCGCAACATAAAACAGCGCTCTTGTGCCATACTGATACGGTGAATATTTGCGAGATGGGTCATGACCTCCAATGAAATCAAGCAGTTCCTGATCGAAAACGTGCGACTGTTCGATGGCTACAGCCCGGAAAAGATTGACGCCATTCTGACCGACAGCGAAGTACGGACCTTTGAGGGCAAGGAAGCCATCATTTCCTGTGGCGAACCCGGGCAATTCCTCGGGGTGATGTTGTCGGGCCATGCCGACGTCTCGGTGGCCGGGCCGACCGGCGAGCGCGCTGTTATCGATGCACTCGATGATGGTGCCGTTTTTGGTGAAATGGCGCTGCTGACTGGCGACCCGACGGTCACCGACATCATTGCCGGCAACCGCTGCTTTGTGCTGATGATTCCGCAGGCGGTATTCAATCGAGATATCGTCACGCAGCCCAGGGCGGTGATGTTCCTCTCGCGGCTCCTGGCCGAGCGGGTCAAGGCCAATGCCGCCAACCCGCTCAATCCCGGCGGTGGCGCGGGCTATTCACGCGCGGTGGCGAACGCGGCCGACCCGTATGCGTTGAGTCTCAAATCCGAAATTCCGGGATGCGTCCTCGCGCTCAATATCGGTCGCGCGCAGATCCGTTTTGGCATTTACGATACCGCGGATGAGAGTCGCGGCGTGCATGGTGTATTCCTCGATCTTGACAGCGACTCGGTCGGCGTGCGGCTCTTCGCCGGTGGCGAAACGATCGAACGTACCTGCGCGCATTTCGAGCTGGCCGATCTGTTCAAGGTGATCTTCGACGAAATCGGCAGCCTCGGCGGGCGTTTCGCCTTCATGCCGCAAGAGGTGGTTGTCGTCGGCCACCGCGTGGTGCATGGCGGCAGCAAGTACTACAGTTCGACGCTGATCACGCCGGAGGTGATGCAGGACATCGAGGCGCTGGCGGTGTTTGCGCCCTATCACAACCCGGTGAACCTGGCCGGCATCCGCCTGGCGATGCAGACGTTTCCTGCCGTGCCGCACATCGCCGTGTTCGACACGGCCTTCCACCAGACCCTGCCGACCTACGCCTACATGTACGGCCTGCCCTACGACTACTACAAGAAGGACGGCATCCGCCGCTATGGCTTCCATGGCACCTCGCACCGCTATGTCTCGCTCAAGTCGGCGGAGGTGACGCGGCGGCCCCTGTCGGAACTGGAAATCGTCTCATGCCATCTCGGTATCGGCTCGTCGATGTGCGCCATCGACCACGGCCGCTCGGTGGATACGACCATGGGTTTGACGCCTTCCGAGGGCCTGATCATGGCGAACCGCGCCGGCAACCTCGATCCGGCGGTGGTGATCCACCTGATGGAGCATTACAAGATGTCGCCCGCGGAAATCTCGCAACTGATCAATGCGGAAAGCGGCCTGAAGGGTATTTCCGGCATTTCCGGCGATATTCGCGAGATCGAGGAAGCCGCCAACGAGGGGCATCATCGGGCCCTGCTGGCGCACCGCGCCTATGCCTACCAGATCCGCAAGACCATCGGCGCCTACGTTGCGGCGATGGGCGGCATCGACGTGCTGGCCTTCACCGGTCGCATCGGCGAGACCAGCGCCGCCGTCCGGAGCCTGGCCTGCCAGGGCCTCGAATTCATCGGCATCAAGCTCGACGAGGAAAAGAACCGCACCCTCGGGCCGGTGGCTTCGCATGCGGTGATTTCCAGCGACGATTCACCGGTGACGATCATCGTCATCACCAGCAACGACGAACGGCTGGTGGCCTGGGAGGCGCTGCGCGCCACCGAACGCAGCCAGATCGTGCGCGGTGTCGCCGCCGAAGCCGACGAGCCGATTCCCATCGAAATCTCCGCACACCACGTGCATCTGGCGCAGGCCGATGTCGACAAGCTGTTCGGTCCCGGCCATCAACTGACCCCGGCGCACGAACTGTCGCAGCCGGGCCAGTACGCCTGTGCCGAAAAAGTGCACCTGATCGGCCCCAAGGGCCGGATCGACAACGTGCGCGTGCTCGGCCCGACGCGCAAGGAAACCCAGGTCGAAATCGCCATGACCGAGCAGTTCAAGCTAGGGCTGCAGCCGCCGATCCGCGAATCCGGTGACCTCGCCAACACGCCCGGCCTGACGCTCGAAGGCAGCCAGGGTTCGACCACGATTACGCATGGCGTGATCTGCGCCCAGCGCCACATCCACATGTCGCCCGAAGATGCGATGCGCCGCGGCCTGCGTGACCGCTATGTGGTGCGCGTGCGCATCGAAGGCGACCGCGAACTGATCTACGGCGACGTGGTGGTGCGGGTGAACCCGAACTTCCGCCTCGCCATGCACATCGATACCGACGAAGGCAACGCCGCCAGCATCCGCACCGGGATGATCGGGTACATCGACGAAATCCAGGTGCGGCGCTGACTTCGAAAGTCGGCGCTGGCGGGACGGCGTGCCCCGCATGGGGTACGGCGTGTCCCGTAGCGGGTATGAAATGTCCCGCAGGAAGTGCGGTGGCGCGCGCGGGTCGCCTGTGTCCGCAGCCAGCATGCCGCCGCCCGGTTATGCGAAACCCTCATCGGTCTGCGTGACACGACCACGACCGCGCGCGAGCCGGAGGGCGCAGCCATGGCGGTTGCACTAACTGCGGGCAATGCGCGCTAGCGCACAGAGGGAATTCCGGATTTGGGGAATGATGACGTCACTGGCCAATTACTGTCCGCAGGCCGCAACTGACGTACCTT
>JAUXNZ010000259.1 GCA_030682595.1 Rhodocyclaceae bacterium
CCACGGCGTCGCTTCGGAGGAGTTCATCAAGCTCGCCGGCGCGGCGGCCGAAGGTGTACGCCTGCCCGCCGCCGCCCTGTTGGTCGCCGACAAGCTCGATGCCAAGGACCCGCAAAAGCTGGTCGCCGTGGCCTACAAGAAAGCCTACAACGAGCGCTACAAGGAAGACGTCTCTACCTTCGGCGGCCACGCGTACGACGGCCTGATGATGGTGGTCGAAGCCATCAAGCGGGCGGGCGGCACGGACAAAGCCAAGGTGCGCGACGAAATTGAAAAAACCAGGGGCTTCATCGGCACCGCCGGCAAGGTCGACATGTCACCCACCGATCACATGGGGCTCGACCTGTCGGCATTCCGCATGCTCGAGGTCAAGAATGGTGACTGGACGCTGGTAAATTAAAGACCGCCCTCCCCCGGCCCCTCCCTCGCGGGAGGGGTGACTGTTGACTCGCTCTGCTCGTTTATTACGGGGTGCCCCCATTCAAGTTTGGGGCGCGGATTGCGGCTGGCGCCGCGTGCCGTCTCGCCTTGGGGCGGCCCGGCGGCGAGACTGCGGGGTGATGTTTCTACGCCGTCCCGCCAGCGCCGACTTTCGCGGCGAGCAAGTTCAGTACGAGCCGGGCGATGCAAAATTCTCGAATCTTGTGTACTCGCCGAGGAAGGTCAGTTTGGTCATGCCGGTCGGACCATTACGGTGCTTGCCGATGATGACTTCGGCGACGCCTTTTTCCGTGGTATCGGGCTTGTAGTACTCCTCGCGGTACATCATCATGATGATATCGGCATCCTGCTCGATCGCACCCGATTCGCGCAGGTCGCTCATCAGCGGGCGCTTGTCGTTGCGCTCCTCGACCTTGCGCGAAAGCTGCGAGAGGGCAATGATCGGCACTTGCAGTTCCTTCGCCAGCGCCTTGATGGAGCGCGATATCTCAGATATTTCGGTGGCACGGTTTTCGTTGTTCTTCACCGAACTCATCAGCTGCAGGTAGTCGATCACGATCAACCCGAGCTGGCCGCATTGGCGGTGCAGACGGCGTGCCCGCGCGCGCAGGTCGGAGGCGTTGAGCATGCCGCTTTCATCGATATGGATGGGCGCATCGTGCAGTTTGCCGAGCGCCATCGACATCTTTTCCCAATCTTCATCCGACAGCTTGCCGGTACGAATCTTGGTCTGGTCGAGCCGACCCGCCGATGAAAGAAAGCGCATCGCCAGTTGCGGCCCGGACATTTCCAGGCTGAAAATCGCCACGGGCTTGCGCAGTTCCATGCCGACATGTTCGGCGATATTGAGCGCGAAGGCGGTCTTGCCCATCGACGGCCGACCGGCGACGACAATCATGTCGCCGGGCTGCAACCCGCTGGTCATGCGGTCGAGGTCGTGAAAACCCGTCGCCAATCCGGTGATGTCGGAAGGATTCTCGCGATTGAAAAGCACCTCGATACGCTCGACCACGCCCCCCAGAATCGGCGTGATTGCCTGAAAACCCTGCATCGAGCGGTTGCCCGCCTCGGCAATTTCAAACACCTTCTGTTCGGCGGCATCGAGCAGTTGCTTGACGTCGCGCCCGGCGGGATTGAGGGCCGAACCGGCGATTTCGTCGCCAACCGTCACCAGTTTGCGCAACACCGCGCGCTCGCGCACGATCTCGGCATAGCGGCGGATGTTGGCGGCGGAGGGGGTGGCATTGGCAATCTCGCCCAGATAGGCCAGCCCGCCGGTCTGGTCAGCCTGATTGGCATGTTCGATGGATTCGAATACGGTCACCACGTCGGCCGGACGCCCGGCTTCGACCAGCTTGCGGATGTGCGCGAAGATGCGCCGGTGATCGTCGCGGTAAAAATCCGCCTCATTGACCTGGTCGGCGATGCGATCCCACGCCTGATTGTCGAGCAGCAGACCGCCCAGCAGCGACTGCTCGGCCTCGATCGAATGCGGTGGCAGCTTGAGCGCGGCAACCTGGGGATCCTGCCCGGTCATATATGGCTGTGCGTAGGGCGGGGTCGCCAGCTGGGTAATTGAGGCCAGTGCCATTTTTTTCTCCTCACGGCATTTTTTCCAAGCCGGCGAGTCTACTCGCTGACCTACCCCCTGGGGAGTGAACAAGCTGTGGAGTTGCTGTGGAAAAGCTGTGCACAGGTTGTGCAGATGTTCATCATATGCATCGAATATAGCGATGTATGTAGTACTTATATTCGAATTGTCGGATGAATCAATCTGCCCTATCATCGCCGGTTGAAACAAATGATGCGTGCCTGCATATATAACGCGGATTGGGCACTCACGACAGAGAACCCGAACCGGAATAACGGACCATTTAAAAGGAGAGCACCATGAGTTCCATTCACTCCCTGCCCACGGGCAACGCCAGCCAAACCGCAATCGAATCCGCCCTGGCCAGCAACCGGGTGATCCGTAACACTTACATGCTGCTGTCGATGACGCTGCTGTTTGCGGCCGTCACGGCTGCCGCGTCGGTGGCGCTGAGGCTAGCGCATCCCGGCCTGATCATCACGCTGGTGGGT
>JAUXNZ010000235.1 GCA_030682595.1 Rhodocyclaceae bacterium
GGCTTCACTGAGGCCGGGTAGCTCGGCGGCGAAGGCGTCGTTCAGGTGCGCATGCAGCAGCTTTCCATCGAAGCGTTTCTGGATGAAACCGGCGGCGCGGCTGGCGATGTTGATGTATTTGCCGACCAGGTCGGAATTGACGCGGCTGACGAAGTCGTCGAGATTGAGGTCGAGGTCTTCCATCGAGCCGTTGAGCTTGGCCGCGAAGTAGTAGCGCAGCCATTCCGGATTCAGGCCCTGGGCGAGGTAAGACTCGGCGGTGATGAAGGTGCCGCGCGACTTCGACATCTTGGCGCCATCGACGGTCAGAAAGCCGTGGGCGAAGACGTTGGTCGGCGTGCGGTAGCCGGCGTGCTGCAGCTCGGCCGGCCAGAACAGGGCGTGGAAGTAGAGAATGTCCTTGCCGATGAAGTGATACAGCTCGGCGCTGGAGTCGGGCTTCCACCAGGCGTCGAAATCCAGTCCCTTCTGCTCGCAGAGATTTTTGAACGAGCCCATGTAGCCGATCGGCGCATCGAGCCAGACGTAGAAATACTTGCCCGGGGCGCCGGGAATCTCGAAGCCGAAATAGGGTGCGTCGCGCGAGATGTCCCAGTCGGTGAGCTTGTTTTCTCCTTCGACCCCCAGCCACTCCTGCAGCTTGTTGGAAGCCTCGCTTTGCAGCCGGCCCTGCTGCGTCCATTGCCGCAGGAAAGTCTGGCAGCGCGGGTCGGAGAGCTTGAAGAAATAGTGATCGGAGGACTTGAGTTCGGGCTTGGCGCCGGAAACGGCCGAGAGCGGATTTTTCAGGTCGGTGGGCGCATAGGCGGCGCCGCAGGCTTCGCAGCTGTCGCCGTACTGATCCATGGCGCCGCATTTCGGGCATTCGCCCTTGATGTAGCGGTCGGGTAAAAACATCTTCTTGACCGGGTCGTAAAACTGCTCGATGGAGCGTACCTCGATAAGGCCGGCCGCCTGCAGCTTCCGGTAAATGTCTTCGGCATAGAAGCGCGTCTCGTCGGAGTGCGTCGAATGGTAGTTGTCGAAGGCGACATGAAAGCCGGTGAAGTCGCGCAGATGCTCGCCATGCACGCGGCGGATCAGCGCCTCCGGCGAAATGCCTTCCTTCTCGGCGCGCAGCATGATCGGCGTGCCGTGCGTGTCGTCGGCGCAGACATACCAGCACTCATGGCCGCGCAGTTTCTGGAAGCGCACCCAGATGTCGGTCTGGATGTATTCGACGAGGTGGCCGAGGTGGATGGCGCCGTTGGCGTAGGGCAGGGCGGAGGTGACGAGAATCTGGCGGGGGTTCATGGTGGCGGCTTTATGATGAATTTACCGGCGCATTCTAGCGCCGTCCCCCTATTGACGCCGTCTCCGTGTCACGCGGCGTGACGGCTGACGCCGTCCCCATATCACGCGGCGTGACGTCTGACGCCGTCCCCATATCACGCGGCGTGACGTCTGACGCCGTCCCGCCAGCGCCGACTTTTACATGCACAACCAGGCCGCCAGACCACCACCCGGCCGTGGTTCAAGCCGGACCTCCCAGTGGTTGGCGCGCGCCAGTTCGCGCACGATGGCGAGTCCGAGTCCGGCGCCGCCGGTGGCCGGGCTGCGTGACGGGTCGAGGCGGTGGAAGGGCTGGAACATCGCTTCGACCTGGTCGGGCGGAATGCCCGGGCCACGGTCGAGCACGCCGATGCGGCACGCAGTGTCCTCGACCTCGCAGACCAGTTCCACTGGCGCCGCCGGAGCATGGCGCAGCGCGTTTTGCAGCAGGTTGCCGACGGCGCGCCGCAAGGCGCGCGGCGGAATGCTGCGCTGACAGGGCGGGCAGCTTACGGTGACGCAGCGCTCCGGCGTGGCAAAGTCGGCGGCGAGATCGCCCAGCCAGTCGGCAAGGTCGACCGTGACGGGCGGTTCGCGTTCCAGTCCGCGTGCCAGATCAAGCAGGGAACCGATCAGCCCGTTCATTTCCTCGATGTCGTTTTCCAACTGCGCAATCAGCGCCGGCGTCGGGTCGAGCTTCAGCAGTTCCAGCGCCAGGCGCATGCGCGCCAGCGGGGTGCGCAGATCATGCGAGACGCCAACCAGCAGGGTGGTGCGGGCCTGCAGCAGTGCGCGCACCTGGCGTGCCATGGCGTTGAAGCGGCCGGCCAGCGCCGCCAGCTCGGTCGGGCCGGTTTCCGGCAGCAGCTCCGGACTTTCGCCCTGGCCGATGCGCGTCGCCGCCTGTTCCAGCCGCGCCAGCGGAGCCGTGATGCGGCGGGCCAGCCAGACGGCAACGCCGCCGGCCAGCGCCAGGCCGCCGAGCAGGGCAATCAGCAGGGCGGTCCACGGCTGGGCGGCAATGCGTTGTTCCGCCAGCCCGACCGTCAGATAACCGTCGCCCGCCGGTAAGTTTGTCCAGTACCAGGTCGCGTCGCCGACGTTTTCGCGCACCAGATGCTGTCGCGTGCCGCTGCGGTTGGCCAGCGCATCTTCCAGCAGATAGAAGTAAGGTGGGTGCCATTCATCGATTCCCCCGCCAGGTGACTCGGCGCGCAGCGCCAGTGCGTGGTTCGCCAGCAGTTCGAGCTCGAAATCGCCCCGCGTTTGCGGCGGTAGTTCGGCCCAGGTTTGCGCCGACAGGATCATCAGCCCTGCCAGGTCGTCAGCCGAGCGCCGCGCCAGCGGCAGCATCAGGTACACCGACAGGACGAGCGCGGCCAGCAACTCGATCAATATGAAAGCGGCAGCGAGCAGCAGCGTGTTCTGCCGCGCCAGGCTGGTCGGTTTTTTCACTGTCAGCCTTCCCGGTGGTGGGCGCTAACCCTGGTCGCCGCGCGGCGTGAACAGATAGCCCTCGCCACGCACGGTGCGGATGTAGGCGGGCGCGGACGGATCGGTTTCGATCTTGCGGCGCAGGCGCGTGACGCGGATGTCGATGCTGCGGTCGAAGGGGTCGCGGTCATAGCCCTTCAGCAGGTCGACCAGCGTGTCGCGCGAGAGCACGCGGTTGGGCCGGGCGAGAAAGGCGGCGAGCAGGTCGAATTCGGCCCCGGTCAGCCGGATTTCCACGCCGTCCTTCAACAGCCGGCGACTGGCGAGGTCGAGGCTGAAAGGGCCGAATTGCTGTTGTGGCGGGAGGGGGGTGGCGGCAATCTGCGCGGCTGACGCGGACTGGCCGCGCCGCAACAGGGCGCGCAGGCGGGCCAGCAGCTCGCGCGGGCCGAACGGCTTGGCCAGATAGTCGTCGGCGCCGACTTCGAGGCCGATCACCCGATCCACTTCCTCGCCGCGTGCTGACAACATCAGAATCGGCACCGTCGACTGGGCGCGCAGCAGGCGCGTCAGCGCCAGCCCATCCTCGCCCGGCAGCATCAGGTCGAGGACGATGGCGTCGGGCATGCCGTCGGTCAGCGCGGCACGCATGGCCGTGCCATCGCCGACCGCCGCGACGCCAAAACCGTTCGCGACCAGATAGGTGCTCAACAATTCCCGCAGGGCCGGGTCGTCATCGACGATGAGGATGCGCGGAAGCGCGGAAGTGGCCATGCGGCCAAGTGTAACGCCTGGGCTGGCCGGCCAGAGCAGCCGGATACGCAGCGATACCCATGGAAACAAACGGAAACAGTCAGAGACGGGCGGGACATGGCACTGTTACGCCCCGCGCGGATGATGAGAACACCGGAACACGGAAACCATGAATACCAAAACTTTCACTCTTCAACTGTGTCTGCTCGCGCTGACTTTGCCCGCATGGGGACAAACTCCCCCTGTGGCGTCCGAAGCCCGCACTGCACGGCCCTTGAATCTTTCACTGCCCAAGGATGTGATTCGCTCGACCCCTATCCCCTTTATGGGCGACGTGGCGGATGACACGGTGGCCCGCAATCTGCGACCGGAATCTGGGCGTTTGCCCTACGGTAGCGGTTACGAAGCCCGTCAGCGTGAAAGCAACTCGGGGGCCGGCGCAGGCTGGGGCAACGGTGATGGCGGCAGGGGTACTGGCGCCGGCACTGGCAGCAGTGGTCGCGGCAGCGGCGCCAGCGGCAGTGGCGGAGGTGGTGGCAGAGGTGGTGGCGGTGGTGGACGTGGGCGGTAACGACATTTCATTCATTCCAGAGGAGAAACACCATGAATACATTGAAAATACTTGCGATAGTGCTGGTTTCCGCCAGCATGGCGACTGCGGCTTTTGCCCGGGGCGGTGGCGGCGGTGGTGGCGGCATGGGCGGCGGTTCGGGTGGTGGCATGGGCCAGGGCTCGGGACAGTCCCAATCCGAAAAGCAGTACCGCAACCAGAACGGTCAGGGCGCCGGGCAGGGCACGCAAACCCGTACCCAGACGCGCGATCAGTTCGGCAATCCGACCGGACAGCCGACCCAGACCCGCGACCGTGACCGGATTCACGTACCGGCCACCGCACCGACCAACTGAGTTTTTCGCCTTTTTGCCTGACTTTGGCCAATGCAGCCGCAAGGCTGCCGGTCAGGTCGGGCGGGTTGCCGTTTCGAGCGCAGCCAGCCAGGCCAGTGCCTGTTCGCGCGTTGCGCCGCACATTTCC
>JAUXNZ010000236.1 GCA_030682595.1 Rhodocyclaceae bacterium
CGACCGCTTCATGGGTAATGTTGAGGAGGCCTGACAGACCGATCAACCCGGCGCGCACGCCAGCCCACGCGAAGGCCCGGCGCTCACTTTCATAATCGGCGAAATTGGGCACGACCCGCAGATCGGCGCCAGTCTTGCGAACGACGGATAAGGAAACCATGTTCCGCGCCCCCTTTTGACAACTATAGACGCGAGTGCGGCAGCGTGAAAGGTGACTTTGCCGCGGGCCGCTCAGGGCGCGAAATTCCCTGGCCGCTTTGCCAGCAGCGGCTTGAGTTGCATGTCTTCCTTGAGGATGTGGTCCAGTATCCAGTGCCGTAGCAATCCGCTCAAACTGTCGCGTATTTCCCGCGGCAGGTCGGCGGTCGATGGCGACATGACATCGCCCAAATCCCGGATGGGCTGGGTGGCCTGTTTCAGTTGCTCAATCAGCTCGCCATGGGCATGCTTGTGGTGATCGTATTTGGCGTACTGGAGGCCGAGCATGATGTGTTCCTCCCGCGCAAAATGCCCTTGGGTATAGTCAAACAGCGCATCGACGGCGGCGCGCAGATCAGTGAGCGGACGATCCGTGCTCAGAACTTTTTCGAAGATATTGATCAGGGTCAGCAGATGCCGGTGATCGGCATCGATCAAATCGTTACCGACGCTCCAGGCTTCACTCCAGGCGATAGTCATCGTGTTTTTCCCTTGCTGGTGAACTGGCCGTCAATCGATTCACGGTATTCCCTTCCTTGGGCGGGCCGTGTAAGTTATGGCCAACCTTCGGAAGAGGCTGTGTAGTTTATGTCAAAAGGCCTGCCCATTCGCAAACTCGCCACGCGCCGCCGGGCCAGGGTGCGGCGATGAAATGGGAAACCTTCTCCCATGAGGCCGACATCGGCGTGCGCGGTGTCGGTTCAACAATGGCCGAGGCCTTCGCCGGCGCGGCCACCGCGCTGACGGCGGCGATCTGCGATCCGGCAAAAGTCGGCGCTGGCGAGACGGCGCACATCGAATGCGCGGCGCCCGACGACGAGCTGCTGCTGGTCGACTGGCTCAACGCGCTGGTTTATGAAATGGCGACGCGGCGCATGCTGTTCTCGCGCTTCGAGATAGAGATTGAGGATCGCCACCTCAAAGCCACCGTCTGGGGCGAGCCCGTCGATGTCGCGCGCCACCAGCCCGCAGCCGAGGTCAAGGGCGCATCGTTCTGCGAGCTGGCGGTGCGGCAGCAGGCGGACGGCCAGTGGCTCGCGCAATGCGTAGTGGATGTGTGAGGACAACATGGACCTGAACAAACTGAGGCAACGCGGCGATTTCGAGTGGGAACTGCCGGCGACGGGCCGCATGCGCGTGCCGGGGGTGATCTTCGCCTCGCGCGAACTTGTCCTGGCGATGGACGAGAAGGTGGCCGAGCAGGTGGCCAACGTCGCCGGCCTGCCGGGCATCGTCGCCGCCTCCTATGCGATGCCCGACGCCCACTGGGGCTACGGCTTTCCCATCGGCGGCGTCGCCGCCTTCGCTGCCGAAGACGGCGGCGTGGTCTCGGCCGGCGGCGTCGGCTTCGACATCTCCTGCGGGGTGCGCACCCTGCTGACGGGCCTCAAGCGCGCCGACATCGCGGCGCAGCAGGCACGGCTCGCCGACCTGCTGTATGCGCGCATTCCCGCCGGCGTCGGCAGCACCGGCGGCCTCCGCCTCGATGCCGGCGGCATGGCGGCGATGCTTCAGGGCGGTGCGCGCTGGGCGGTGCGCGAGGGCTATGGATCAGAAGCCGACCTCGCGCACATCGAGGAGCACGGCTGCGTGGCCGGGGCCGATCCATCCGCCGTCTCGGAGCAGGCCAAAAAGCGCCAGCGCGACGAGATGGGCACGCTGGGCTCCGGCAACCACTACCTCGAAGTGCAGGAGGTGAGCGAGATCTTCGACGCGGCTGCCGCACAGGCCTACGGTCTCGCCGCCGGCGACGTGGTAGTGAGCATCCACTGCGGTTCGCGCGGACTCGGCCACCAGATCGGCACCGACTACCTGCGCGAGATGGTCATCGCGGCGCCGGCGGCTGGCATTGCCCTGCCCGACCGCGAGCTGGCCTGCGCGCCGCTCCAGTCGGCGCTGGGCCAACGCTATCTCGGCGCCATGCGCGCCGGCATCAACTGCGCGCTGGCCAACCGGCAGATCCTCACCCATCTCGCGCGGCAGGCTTTCGCCGCGGTCTTCCCCGGCGTCCATCTTCCCCTCCTTTACGATGTCTCGCACAACACCTGCAAGGAAGAGACGCACACGGTCGACGGCCACCAGCGGCGGCTGTTCGTGCATCGCAAGGGCGCCACGCGGGCCTTCGGGCCCGGGCATCGCGAACTGCCGCCGGAATACGCCCAGGTCGGGCAGCCGGTGCTGGTCGGCGGCAGCATGGGCACTGCGTCGTGGATACTCGCCGGCGGCGCCGCAGCGGGAAGCAATGCGGAGGAGCGCGCCTTCGGCTCCGCCTGGCATGGCGCGGGGCGCG
The DNA here is from genome assembly GCA_030682595.1 of Rhodocyclaceae bacterium. Classification (GTDB taxonomy): domain Bacteria; phylum Pseudomonadota; class Gammaproteobacteria; order Burkholderiales; family Rhodocyclaceae; genus Sulfuricystis. Next base: position 2,489 of record JAUXNZ010000236.1, read on the forward strand.
CCATGAGCCGCCACGAAGCCACGCGCCGCTGGCAGGGCCGCGCGCTGATCGACGAACTGGCAGCGCGCGGCATCCTGATCCGCAGCCCGAGTCCCCGCGGCGTCGCCGAGGAAGCGCCGCTCGCCTACAAGGACGTTGGCGCGGTGGTCGATGCCTCCGACCGCGCCGGGCTGGCCCGCAAGGTCGCGCGCCTCGCGCCGCTGGTCTGCATCAAGGGTTGATTGGTTTATTCATGCCGCCGCAGGGCTGATTCTCGGCGTCATCTGGGGTTTGTGGCACTTTCCGGCATTCTTGTTGAGCGGCACCCCGCAAAGCGCGTGGTCGTTCGCCCCGTTTTTTGTCGCTGCGGCGCTTCTTGTTGTCTGGTTCAATCGGGAGACTATACTCAACAGGGAATGGAGCGTGACGGAGGTCGTTCCTCAAGTCGCCTTGACGACCCGACCCTGAAAGCCAACGTTGTTGGTCATCCTTAACAAGGCATCGAGCCGTGGTTACGCGTAGAGAGTTTTCACTTTCCGCACTCGCCTCCGTTGCAGGACTTGCGAGCTTGTCGTCGTGCTCATCCGGAACAGGTGCCATGAATTACGAAGCGGCAGTGCAAGACACCTGGCGCCACAGCAAGGGCGAAGCTGGCGAAAAGTCCGCGCTCCTGCGCGAACTGGTGCGTTATGCGACTTTGGCGCCGTCGAGCCACAACACCCAATGCTGGAAATTTCGTATCGAAGAGGCTGCTGTCTCGATACTGCCGGATCTTGCCCGCAGATGTCCGGCGGTCGATCCGGATGACCACCACCTCTTCGTTTCGCTGGGCTGCGCCGCCGAAAACCTGATTCAAGCCGCATTGGCACATGGTCTGATGGGACATGCCGGCTTCGATGCCACCGGCGGTAACGCCCTGCGCGTATCGCTGGAGCGGACGCGCGCGGTCGCTTCCAACCTGTTTCAGGCCATACCCGAACGACAAACCACCCGGGGCGAATACGACGGAAAGCCGCTCTCGCGGCAGGAACTTGAACTACTTGAGAAGGCCGGCAGCGGAAACGGCGTTCGCTTGATCTTCCTTACCGAGCGAGCTGCCATGGAGAACGTGCTGGAGTATGTCGTTCAAGGCAATACAACCCAGATGAACGATCGTGCTTTCGTCGAGGAACTGAAGACGTGGATTCGTTTCAGTGGTGACGAGGCAGTTCGAACCGGGGATGGGCTCTACTCGGCATCTTCAGGCAATCCTTCTTTGCCCCCGTGGTTGGGCAACCTGCTATTTGACTTTTTCTTCACACCCAAGAACGAGAACGACAAATACGCGAAACACGTGCGAAGTTCAGCGGGAATCGCGGTCTTCGTCGCCGATCAAGCCAGCCCTGTCCGGTGGCTCGAAGTGGGACGCAGCTACGAGCGCTTCGCGCTCCAGTCGGCGGCATTGGGGATTCGCAACGCGTTTCTCAACCAACCGGTTGAGGTGCCGGCATTGCGGCCGCAGTTTGCGTCGTTCCTCGGTATTGGCGAGCGCAGACCGGATCTGGTGGTTCGCTTCGGTCGCGGCCCGAAACTGCCGGCCTCCCTGCGCCGCCCGCTGCAGGCCGTGCTGGTTTGATGCGACGTCGGTCATCGAATGAGTACGCTCTGCCTACGCACCATCAAAGCCGGTATGGCCTACTTTTCCTTGGCGTTTGGCGCGGGCTTCATCATGGGTGCGATACGTGTGCCTTTCCTGGTGCCACGCCTCGGTGAACGCAGCGCGGAACTCATCGAAATGCCGTTCATGCTTGTCGTCATCGTCTTGGCTGCCCGCTTCATCACGCAACGGTTCGCCTTGCCGGCTATCACCCTGGTTCGTCTGAGCACCGGCTTAGTTGCCTTGGCCTTGCTGATTGCAGCCGAACTCATGCTCGCCGTGGCACTCCAGGACCGGTCTCTTGGCGATTATGTCAGCAGCCGCGATCCGGTCTCCGGTTCGGTCTATCTGGCAATGCTCGTTCTGTTTGCAGCGATGCCACTCCTTATCAGTCGCTTGCGATTCGGTCGCGACCCTGCGTGAGGCCAACCTCAACGCGATATTGTTTTCACAGGAGCTCCGCCATGTTTGCCAACTCAATTTCCCCATGCATCACAACGACCAAAGTTG
>JAUXNZ010000244.1 GCA_030682595.1 Rhodocyclaceae bacterium
TGACCGGACGTACGCCGCGCCAGCCGAAAAAGGCTTCCGCCGCCAGCTCGACCAGCAAGCCCAGTCCGTCGGCAACCCGGCAGCCCGCTGTCTGAGCCAGCTGCATGAAGGGTGAATGCTGACCATAGACCATTTCGTAGGCCAGGGCGCGGGGGGCGAACAGATGCGGCGGGAGCGGCAACTCGGTAGCGGACAGGCCGGTCGAGGTGGCATTGATGACCAGGTCGAATTCCCGGCCGGCGAGTTGGGCGAAACCACAGGCCTCGGGCAGAACGGCCGTTCTGCCGGCAAATTCGAGCGCCAGACGAAAGGCCTTTTCCTCGGTGCGGTTGGCAATGGTCAGCGCGGCCGGCTGCTCCTGCAAGAGCGGCAGGAGCACGCCGCGCGCCGCGCCGCCCGCACCCAGCAGGAGGATGCGTTTGCCCGCGATATCACAACCCAGATTGGTTTTGAGGTCCGTCACCAGCCCGGCGCCATCGGTATTGTCGCCACTGATCGTGTTGTCGGAAAAACTCAGCGTATTCACCGCGCCAGCGGCCTGGGCGCGCGGCGTGAGGCGCGTTGCCAGTCGAAAGGCCTCTTCCTTGAAAGGCACGGTGACGTTCGCGCCTTTGCCGCCGCCACGGACAAAAGCGCCGACCGCTGCGACAAAACCATCAAGCGGCGCCAGCAGCGCTTCGTAGTGCATGTCCTGTCCGGTCTGGGCAGCGAACAGGGCGTGAATGCGCGGCGACTGGCTGTGCGCAATGGGGTTGCCAAAGACGGCGTAGCGGTCAGGCATCATGCCTCCGCCGGGCCGCCCCAAGGAGGCATGCGCCCCCCGTGGGGGCAGCGAGCTGAATTTGCGAGCGTGGGGGGGCCATCATTCCGTTGCCGGCTTCTTGCGGCGCGGCGCACGGGGCTTTTTCGGGGGTTTGGCTGATTTGGCGAGTTCGGCGGATTCTGGCTCCGGCACGACGGCGGGCGTTTCAAGCGGCGCGGTGGCAACGGCAGGCTGACTGGCGGGCTTGCGACTGCGCGCGCGGCGACGGCGGTTCGGCTCTGCCGCCGGGCTGGCGGCAGTCTCCGCGGGCGCAGCGACCTCGGCCGCCTGCTCAAAAGTCGGCGCTGGCGGTACGGCGTCTTGCGGCGCGGCCTCGGCTGCAGCGGGAACAACGCCCGCTTGCCGCCGCTTCACATAGGCGCTGTTGTTCTCGCGCCCCAATTCGAGCAGGCCGTGTTTGTCGGCGTCTTCAAGCATGGCGCCAAAACTTTTATAGCCGAAATAGGCTTCGTTGAAACCGGGATTGCGGCGCTTGATTGCCTCCTTGAGCACCGAGGCCCAGACGCGCTCATCGTCGTCGTGGTCTTCCAGCAGGGCTTCGAGCGTGGTGGCGGCCATGTCGCGCCCCTTGCCGCGCCGCGCCTCCTGTTCCTGCGGATCTCCGGCCACCGCGGGGCGACGGCTTTGCTTGTCGGCCGTGTCACGCTGGCGACGACGCACCAGATCATCGACATAGATGAATTCGTCGCAGTTGGCGATCAACAGGTCGGAGGTCGACTGCTTGACGCCGACGCCGATCACGCGCTTGTTGTTTTCGCGCAGCTTGGACACCAGCGGCGAGAAATCCGAGTCGCCGCTGATGATGACGAAGGTGTTGACGTGCGCCTTGGTGTAACAGAGATCGAGCGCATCGACCACCATGCGAATGTCGGCGGAGTTCTTGCCCGACTGGCGCACATGCGGAATTTCGATCAGTTCGAAGTTGGCCTCGTGCATCGGGGCCTTGAAAGCCTTGTAGCGATCCCAGTCGCAATAAGCCTTCTTGACGACGATGCTGCCCTTGAGCAACAGGCGCTCGAGCACCGGCTTGATGTCGAATTTTTCATACTGGGCGTCGCGCACGCCGAGCGCAATGTTCTCGAAGTCGCAAAACAGGGCCATGCTGATGTCGTCGGCGGATTGGGCCATCGTCTTTTCCTCGGGTTAATCGGCGCGCAGTTGATCGGCGCCGGTGAATGACCAGGTACGGGTGATTTCGAGAATATCGGTGTCGCGCCGCACGGCTTCCGGAAACACCGCATAGGGCGCCGCCAGCCGCACGATACGCCGTGCCGCCTCGTCCAGCACCGGGTGGCCGGAGGAGCGGTTGATTTCGACGCGCTCCAGCTCGCCGTCCTGCTTGATTGCGACGGTCAGCACCAGGCTGCCATAGAGCTTGCCCTTGGCCGAATCGGGGTAGTTGAGGTTGCCGACGCGCTCGACCTTCTGGCGCCAGTCCTCGACATACTGGGCGAAGCGGTATTCCGCGACGCGCGCACCAAGAAAACGCCGTTTCGGCCGCTGGTTGTACTCCTCGATATTGCGGGCGATTTCGCCTTCCAGCCGGGCCAGCGCCAGTGCGCGAGTGGCGAGGTCGCGGCCGGAAATTTCGTTGCCTGGCGCCGGCGGCAGGCGATCGGCATCGACCTGCGCGGTGCGCGCGGGCTGCGTCTGGGTCAGGAGTTCGCGCTGCCGGGCTTCCATCTGCACGACCCGTGCCTGCGCACTGGTCAGATCGTCGCCGGCCTGTTCCTGCTGGGTGGGCGGCAGGGGCGTCTTGGCGCGACGCAGCTCCTCGGTATTGCCGCCGCCATCGAGGTTGGCCTGCGCCTTGGCCTGCGCCTGGGTCGGCTTGGCGGCATGCCTGGCATTGACAAGGATGACGTCAAGCGCCTGTTCGCGCGCCTGATCCAGCGCCTGCGGCGACTTGAAATGGATCGACAGGACGACCGAATGCAGGGCGATCGAAACACCAAAAGCCAACGTCAGCGTTGGCAATGCCGCCAGATATGCCACCCAGCGAAAATTTGGAAGTCCTTGCAGCATCAGGGGATTTTACTCCCCGTCGGTAGCCGCTCCGTTGTCGGCTAAACCCGCATCAAGGCCGTCCACACCCGGCATTTCAATCAATTCGACAAACGTCGCCTTTGCCTCGGCCGCCAGCAGGTCGATCCCGGAAATCGCCAGCCGCACCCGCACACCGCGTTCGAGCGTCGGCATGCCGCTGGCTTTCAGCACCAGCGGCAGATTATCGAGGCGCACAATATTTTCCTTCAACACCTGCGCATCGACATGGGTGATGTTTTCCTGTGCCAGGGCGCGCAGGCACCAGTAACGCTCCATGCCACGCTGGAACTCGGCATAGCTCGCATAGGTCAGCTCGAAATCGCGCAGCGCCGCCATGAGATCGGCCGACTTCGGCGGATAGGGGGGAGCTGCGCCGCGCAAATGGGCAATGAGCTGCCACTGGTTGGCGAGATCGACAAAGCGGCGCAGCGGCGAGGACGACCAGGCGTAGCAATCGACACCCAGCCCTTCATGCGGCGCGGCCACCGTGGTCATGCGCGCCTTGCCCGCCGTCTGGGCGCGATACAGCGCGGGAATGCGGGCATCGCGCAGCAGCGCACCCCAGGTGCTGTTGGCGACGATCATCAGCTCGGCCACCAGGGTGTCGAGCGGACTGCCGCGCGGACGCTCGTCGATACTGACCCGGCCCTGGCCCTGAGGCGTGACGACATCCCAATCGACGACGAAGTTATAGTCCTTGCGGTTCTGCTGGTTCGTCTGTCCCCTGCCGGCTTCCAGCACGGTGGCGAGTTCCCACAGGCGCTTGAGCTCATCGTGAAAGGGGAAGTCGGGCAACCCGGTTGCCAGGGTGGCGGCATTGAACAGCGGCTCGATGTCGTGATGACGCAGATTGGCGACGACCGGCACGCATTCGATTTTCGTTACATGACCCAGCACGCGCAAATCGGCCGCGACATCGAGATAGAGCGACAAGGCCGGCGCGGTGTGCCCGGCCTCCAGTGTATGACTCGTGATGACGTCTTCCGGCAGCATGGTGATCTTGCGGCCGGGCATATACACCGTGGACAACCGGCGGCGGGCAATGCGGCCGAGGTCGCTGCCGTTTATATGCGGCGGCCCGAACCCTAGGCCCGGCGCGGCGATGTGGATGCCGACGCGCAGGCTGCCATCCGTATTGACGGTGAGCGAAAAGGCGTCGTCGATCTCGGTGGTGTGGGCGTCGTCGATGGAAAAGGCCCGGACGTCGGCCAGCGGCAGATCGGCGGGATCGACCGCCGCCGCATAGGTGGGGAAAGCCGTGCCGCCCTGGCTGGCGGGAAAATGCTCGAACAAAAACCGGCCCAGGTGGAAAGCGTGGCTGTCGGGCAGCGCGCCGCACCGCTGCAACAGGCGCTCCGGGGTTTCCCCCGCATCGGCGCAGGCGGCTTCGAGCGCCTTGGTCTCCGGCCGGTTGCGGTCCGGTTTGTAGAGCAGTTGATCCAGCAACGGCGGAAACTCCGCCGGCAGTTGGCCGGCAATGAGTTCATCGGCCATGCGCCCGATGGCCAGCGCCTGCTGGCGTTTTTTCTCGAGCCCCGCCAGCGCGGCCTGCAAAATCTCCGGCGGCGCCTTGCGGAAACGCCCCTTGCCCTTGCGATGAAAGTAGATCGGCGCGGCATGCAGCCGCAGCAACACGGCGGCGGCTTCGACCGGGGTGGGCGCATGGCCGACATAGTCGCGGGCCAGTTCTTCGAAACCGAACTCGGCCTCCGGGCAGACTTCCCAGAGGAACTCGGTCTCGATCGCCGCCGCCTGGGCCTCGGCCGCGCCGAGCAACTCGCCCGGGCCGGGCGCGGCGAAGCGCAGCAGCACATTGGCGGCTTTCAACTTGATACGGCGGCCAGCGGCCGTGTCGACCTGCAGGGACGCATCGTTGTCGGCGACGATGGTGCCGGTCTTGAAGGCGCCATCCTCTTCGAAGAGGAGGTTCATGAGCATGGGGGCGGGGAAGGGGTGCGGATTATAACGGGGGGGCGCTGCCACTGACGGCCCGGGCATGTTGGGAAATTGAGACAACCGCGTCACGGAAACCTTCCCCGCGGCCCCCCGACATACCGGTGCGTATGTCCGGGTTGGATAAAATTCATGCCGAGAACAATTCTCAGCCCCATAACCCCTCTGACGTGCCCGGATGCCCACCGGCAAGGCTGCCTTTAACTTACAGGTCATTGAAAATGATGAAAAAACTGCTTCCCCTCGCCATCCTCCTCGGCGCCATGGGCACCGCCCATGCCGAACTCGCCGTGTATGGCCTGGTCGACATCAGCTATGGCAAGAATATTGCCGATGACGCCGCTAACAAGAGCGCCCGCCTCCACTCCGGTGGCGATGACGGCAGCTCGCAAGGCAACTCCACCACCCGCGTCGGCCTCAAGGGCAGCACCGACATCGGTTCCGGCCTCAAGGCCAACTTCAAGCTCGAGACCGCCGGCATCGACCGCGACCTGCGGATCGGCAAGGAAAACAAGGCTTTCTTCCATCGCCAGGCCTGGGCCGGCCTTTCCGGCAGCTTTGGCGAGGTGCGCTTCGGCCGGCAGGATTCCGTGCCCTTCCAGGTGATGGGTGGCTACGATTTCAACGGCCAATCCAACGCTGCCTCGGCGCTCTTCAATTCAGGCGTCGCCGCCTGGGGCCGGGACCGCCAGACACAATCCCTGCAATACATTTCCCCGAACATGGGCGGTTTCACTGCACAGGTCGGTTTCGCCGGCAAGGAAGACAGCATGACCAATGCCAAGGCAGCCACCTCGGCCGGCCTGACCTACGCCGCCGGCAAGTTCTCGGTGAGCGTGGTTGGCGAGTCCAAGCGCGAGAGCGGCGGAGAGAACTTCACGGGCGTGGCGGGCAGCTACGATTTCGGTGTCGTCAAGGTCATGGCCAGCCATGCCGACGGCGTCTACGGCACGCCAGGCCGGGGTACCGGCCTGGGCTTCGTCGCCCCGGTGGCGGGTTTCAATGTCGGCATGCACTACGGCAAGGACAACGACACCAATGCCGCCGCGACCGAGATCTTTGTCAATCGCGAAATTTTCAAGAATACCTATGCCTATGCTGACTTTGCTCGCGTCAACAAGGACTCGCACCTTAGCGCCAAGGGTAACGGATACGCCCTGGGCGTGATCTATGTTTTTGACGTCCCCTTCGGCCGTTAAAAACCCCGAAGCGTGATGGAAGTCCGCCGTGCGCAAGCACGGCGGACTTTTTTCTGTCAGCGCCGCCGCTCCAGCAGCAGGTCGGTGCTGTAGAGCGCCAATCCAGCCCAGATGGCGGCAAAAGCCAGGAGGCGCGGCAGGTTCAT
>JAUXNZ010000254.1 GCA_030682595.1 Rhodocyclaceae bacterium
TTGCGAGCGTGGGGGGCCAACAAAGTCGGCGCTGGCGGGACGGCGGCACATCGCCCACTATTATCAAGTGGTGCATCTTTGCCAGATTCATGATCGCGCGCTGCGATGTAGGCAATCTTTCCCGGTGGCGTCAGCTTGAACCGGCAAGTTCGCCGAGCCGCCTGACCGCCGCCTCGATGGCCGCGCTCCACGGGTTGCCGCAGTTGAGCCGCAGGCAGTTGTGATACAGGCCGCTGGCCGAAAACAGTTCGCCCGGCACGAAGGCGATGCCCTCGGCAATGGCGCGCGGGAAGAGTTGCGCCGTGTCGCTGGCCTCGGGCAATTCGACCCACAGCACCAGGCCGCCTTGCGGCCGCGCCACGCGAGTGCCGGCCGGAAAATAGCGCGCGACGGCCGCCATCATCTGTTCCACCTGTTTCTGGAACTGCCGCCGCAGCACGCGCGCCTGGCGCTCGTAGGCGCCCGACTCGAACATTTCGGCCAGCACGCGCTGCGTGATGGGATTGGTACCGCCGCTGGACAACGTTCTTTGCAACGCGACCGCCGTGCGGAATTTCCCCGCCGCGACAAAGCCGATGCGCAGGGCCGGCGACAGGCATTTTGAAAATGAGGCGCACAGCATGACATTCCCGGCGCTATCGAAGGCCTTGAGCGGCCACGGCCGTTGCGTGCCGAAACAGAGGTCGCCGTAGATGTCGTCCTCGATGACCGGCACGTTGCGCGCGGCCATCAGTTCCGCCAGTTTGCGCTTGCCCTCATCGGGCATCACGCTGCCGAGGGGGTTGTTGGCATTCGGCGCCAGCAGCACGGCCGCCACCTTGCCGTCGCGCGTGGCCAGGTCGAGCGCCGCCACCGACAGGCCGGTGACCGGGTCGGTGGGGATCTCCAACGCCTTAAGGCCCAGGCTCTCGATCAATTGCAGCATGACGAAATAGGCGGGCGACTCGACGGCCACGGTGTCGCCAGGGCGGGTCGCCGCGCGCAGGCAAAGGCTCATGGCTTCGGTGCAGGAATTGGTGACGATGATCTCATCCGGGTCGAGCGGCCCCCCCCAGCCGAGCGAGTTCCGCACAATCTGGCGCACCAGTTGCGGGTCGTTCATGTCGGCGTGGCTGCCGCCCGCCAGCAAACCGGGGAAACGGCGCGCGACGCTCGCGTAGCGGCGGTGGAGCGCCGCCACCGGCAGCAAACTCGGCGCGGGAAAGGCGGCGCCCAGCGGGACGATACCCGGCCGGGTGATCGCCTGGAGTACCCGCACCAGGCGCTGGTTCAAATCGACCGCCACCGGCGCTTCGGGCGCGCCGCGACCGGCGGATGCCACCATGGCCTGCGGCCGGGCGCGCACGAAAAAGCCTGATTGCGGCCGGGCCTCGACCAGCCCGCGCATTTCGAGCTGGCGAAACGCCTGCACCGCCGTCGAAATCGACACACGCCGCTCCTGCGCCAGCCGCCGCACCGAGGGCAAGCGCTCACCCGCCCGCAGGATCCCGCTGGCAATCAAGCCGGCCACATTGTCCGCCAGCTTTTCGTAGCGCAATTCACTCATCCCCGTGTTCCCCTTTCCCGCACAATTACCGCCAACCATGACCATTACAGTTTTAAATCGTTGCAACTGTGACGGTCACAATATCGCTTTCCTGAGACTGTAACATTTTCCCTTGCCTCTCTACACTGGCAATACATTGAACAGGAGGCGGCCATGAAAACGAGCGGCAGCGAAGTTTCGGCGCAGGCCAAGGCAATTACGCTGCAACACAATCGTCCCCTGCAGATCGCGGGAGCGACGCGGATCGAATGCATCGCCGGCCAGGTTTGGCTGACCAGCGCAGGCCAGGCGGGCGACGTGTTTCTGCATGCGGGGGGGCGCTTTACGGTGGATGGGCGCGGACTGGCTTTAATCGAGGCGCTGGGCACGGCTCGCGTTGTTCTGCAACCACCCGCGCTCCCCTTGCTCCGCTGGATGCGCGCAATCGCTATCCCGAAGAGATGGTTTTTGCTATCTTCGCTCAATGAGCGCATGCGAGCTATGCGATTCCCCCGGCGGAGAACTCCTCTGGCAGGATGACGTTTGCCGCGTCGTCCGCGTCGGCGGTGACGAGGCTGCGGCTTTCCCCGGCTTTTGCCGGGTCATCTGGCGGGCCCATGCGCGGGAGTTGTCCGACCTGACGGCGGCCGAGCGCCACCATCTGCTGGATGTGGTTGCCGCCACCGAAGCCGCCGTGCGCGCCGTGCTGCGGCCGGACAAGATCAACCTCGCCAGCCTCGGCAATGTCGTGCCGCATCTGCATTGGCATGTCATCCCGCGCTGGGTCGACGACAGCCACTTCCCCGCGCCGATCTGGGCGGCGGTCGTGCGCCAGGCCCCCCTATCCCCGTTGCGTTCGCAGCCTGTGAGCGCCGATCTCCGTGCAGTGCTCACGACCCATTTGGGAGAACCATCGCCATGAAATTCGACCTGCCCTCGACCAGCACCGAACAGCCGCCGCTCTTTACCAGCCTCGAAGCGTGTGGCGTCTGGCAAAAGGCACTGCCGCTATCGAGCCCCATTCAGGCACAGGCGCAATTGTTGCGTCAGTTGCACCTGCTCAATCGCTACACCCTGGATGCCGACACCCGACTGGCCATGCTCGAGACGCTGCGCGAAGCGATTCACTTCGTGCAGGAAGAGGGCGAAAAGAAATTCTCCGGCAAGCCGCTGCCCCTCGCGCCGCCAGACCAGGCGGCGTTCGACGCCGCCCACGGGCTGTGGCAGGCGCTCGCCACCGGCTATTTGCGTTGCCTCGAAGCCTGTCCGGCAGCCCCCGCCGCTCCAGCCGACTCCACTTCCCAGGCCGCCCTGATTTGCCAGCGCGCCCTCGCCGCGCTGGCCGAAGACCAGGCCGACCTGGTGCGCTCCGGACACCAACCGAATGATGCCCATTGGCGCCTGGTCAATGCGCTGTATGCGCGCGCCGAAACGCTGGGCGTGGCCATGACTCCTGTCCTGGACCGCCTGCGCAACATTCATCCGCTGACCCCGGCCGCGGCTTACAGCGAGATGATGCTGTGCTCGGCCGCCAGCCTGCATGAGTTGTTGCCGCGCCAGCAACTCTGGGTGATGCGCTGGGCGCGCCTGTGGGCGGGCAAGGTCAAGATCCAGGCCACGCCGCCCGATCTCAAGACGCCCGCGCTGCCGCTGTGCGTCGACCTGAACGGCAGCACGCCGGCCAGCTTCAAGCCGGGGAGCGGGCCCGGCGCGCGCTGGCTGGAAACATCCGAACTCCGGAAGAGCCTGAAACGACGCCTGACCCTGCTGGCCAAGGGTGATCCCGCCGATACCCCGGCCCGGCTGGGCCTGGGTGAAGACTGCCAAGAACCACTGTGCGGCGAGGTACTGCGGCGCATTTATCCGCGCTGGGTCAAGGGCGGGATTCTGCGGCGCTACGAGCGGCATCCGCTGCGCGGCATTTGCCGCTTCGTCGCCGGCATTGACGTCATTCACTATTACCTGTCGGGCCACCAGGCCTTCAAGCCGCCCGGCAGCACCAGCACCGGCGATCTGCGGCGCCAGCGCGAGGAACTGGCGACCTTTGGCCGCATCGCCTCGCGCTTCGAGGAGGAATACAGCCGCAACCATGGCTACCAGCTCGAAAGCTGGGAGGTGGTCGAAGATTGGGGACTGCTCGATCAATCGAGCGGCGGACTGCGCCTGGTGCGCTCACTGACCCAGCCCGGCGGGCGTCTGGGCATCGGTCAAATGGTGGCCGTGCAGCCGACGGGAACCAGCGGCCTGCTGCTCGGTACGGTACGCTGGGTGCAGGTGACCACCGACAACCTGGTGGCCGGCATCCAGTTGATTCCGGGCGAGCCGGTACCGGCGGCGGTGCGCGGCACCGGCGTGATGGCGCAGCAGGATGAATACAAGCCGGCTTTTCTGTTGCCGCCGCTGGAGGCGCTCGACTTGCCCGCCAGCATCATTTTGCTGACCGGTGGATTCAAGCAAGGGCGCATCGTGGATGTCTGGACGGAGACGACCACCCGCCAGGTCAAACTCAAATCTTTGCTCGACCGCGGCGCCGGTTTTGAGCGGGCCAGTTACAGCGAAATCTAGATTTCATCCGGGCCCAGCGGTTCAAGCCAACGCAGTTGTTGTTCCAGCACGGCGACGGTGGCTTCGGAAGCGTCGTTTTGCCGTAGCGCGATGCGGCGGGCAAGCTCTTCGGGTGGGGCGGTCGGCGCGAGGATCGCGAACGGCACGCCCAGCCGCGCCGCCAGGGCGCGAAACTGGTCGCGCTCGGCGCGCTTGAGGAAGGCGGCATCGACGATCACCGACCAGCCGGCAGCGAGCGCGCACTCCGCCAGTTCGGCCAGTCGCGCATAGGTGCGCGTCGTCGCCTCCGGGGTGTAAATTGCGCCGCCGCTGGCGGCGGAACTATCATGGGGCGCGAGGCCGAACAGGCGTTTTCTCTCGACATCCGAGCGGATGCGCACGGTATCCAGAAAGTCGGCGCTGGCGAGACGGCGGCTGCTCACATGGGTTTTGCCGCAACCCGAGGGGCCGCAGGTGATAGTCAGCGTTGGCGATTGAGGGGCGGCCAGCCGTGCGGCGAAAGAGAGATAGGTCAGGCTCTCATCGCGCTTTTCCTGCAGCGCGGCAACCTTGGCGCGCACCATGGCGCGATAGACGAGATAGAAGCGCAGCACGGTGAGCGCGGCGAAATCACCGCTCCAGACCAGCCACTCGGACAGCAGCCAGGTGGCCAGCCCCGGGCGCTGGTGGTCGAGCAGGTCGAGCAGGGTGAAGGCGATTTCGCTGGCGACATCGATGTTGCGGAAGCCGGCATTGAATTCGATGCCGTCGAAGGGCTCGACGCGGCCATCGAGCAGCACGAGATTGCCCAGATGCAGGTCGCCATGTCCTTCGCGCACCCGGCCCGCCGCCTTGCGTGCCGCGAAATCCACTGCGCGCCGCGCCGACTCGGCTGTCGTCCATTGCCTGAGGCGGGCCAGATGGCCGACTGCGTCCGGCAGCAGGGGTTCCAGTTCCGCAAAATTTTCCAGCGCGTCGGCCAGGATGGTTTCCGCTGAACCAAACAAGCTTGCCGCCGGCGTGACGGCAGCGGTTGCCTGAAACGCCACCAGATCGCGCGCGAAGGCGGAGAGGTGGGCACCGGTCAGGTCGCAGTGCGCGCAGACATGATCGAGGCGCAGGGCTTCGTCGAAGCGCCGCATCTTCACGGCGGGCTCGCCATTGAGGTCGACCACATCGAGATAGAGTTGTGGCGCGAAACGGCGATTGAGGCGCAGCTCTTCTTCGCAACAAGCGCGCCGCAACGCAACCGTGCTGTAGTCGAGGAAGGGCAACTTGATCGGTTTCTTCACCTTCCAGGCAAACGCGCCAGCCAGCAGCACCCAGGAGATGTGGGTCTCCACCACCTTGACATGAGCAGGGTCGGGCAAGGCTTGGATGAAAGACAGCGGCGTATCCGGCATAATCGGCATTATGACCCTCACCGAACTCCGTTACATCGTCGCCCTCGCCCGCGAAAAACATTTTGGCCGCGCGGCGGAAAAGTGTTTCGTCGCCCAGCCCACCCTGTCCGTCGCGGTGAAGAAGCTTGAGGACGAATTGGGCGTGATCCTTTTCGAGCGCGGCCAGAACGAAATCACGGTCACGTCGGCCGGCGAACCGGTCGTGCGCCAGGCCGCCAAAGTCCTGGCGGAAGCCGCGCGCATCAAGGAACTGGCCGACACGGCGGGCGACCCGCTCGCCGGGCCGCTGCGCATCGGCGCCATCTACACCATCGGCCCCTACCTGCTGCCGAAACTGGTGCCGCTCTTGCGGGAGCGCGCGCCGAAGATGCCGCTGATTCTCCAGGAGAACTTCACCACCAAGCTCGTCGATGCGCTGAAGAGCGGCGAGCTCGACGTCGCCGTGCTGGCGCTGCCGATCGAAGAACCGGGACTGGTGGCGCAGCCGGTCTATGAAGAAGCATTCCGCGTGCTCGTACCGGCGGTGCATCCCTGGGCGAAGCAGAAGGTGATCGACGCCAGCCGGCTGCTCGACGAACCCCTGCTGATGCTCGGCCGCGGCAACTGTTTCCGCGATCAGGTGCTTGACTTGTGCACCCGTGCCGGCGCGGGCGGCCCGCAGGTTCTGGAAGGCTCGTCGCTTGAAACCATCCGCTACATGGTGGCGTCCGGCATCGGCATCACCGTCATGCCGGCCTCGGCGGTGGACGAGTTGCCGAAGACCGATCCACTGCTGCGCGTAAAACCATTCGCCGAACCGACGCCGGTGCGGCGGGTCGGCATGCTGTGGCGCGCGAGCTTTCCGCGCCACCAGGCCATCGATCTGCTGCGCCGCGCGCTGCTTGATTGCAAGTTGCCGGGCACGAAGCCGATCAAATAGCCGGCGGCTATCCGCGCCATTGTGACAATTTGCTGGAGCGATCGCATGCAGTGGCGCAGAATCCGTCCATCGCAACGAGAAATCAAAAGGAGAACGTCATGAAAGCCAAAACCAAAAAACCTGCCGGCATCGACATCGGCATTTCCGACTCCGATCGCACCAAGATCGCCAACGGTCTCTCGCATCTGCTCGCCGACAGCTACACGCTCTATCTGATGACACACAACTTCCACTGGAACGTCACGGGGCCGATGTTCAATACCCTGCACCTGATGTTCATGGGGCAATACACCGAACAGTGGACCGCCCTCGACATGATCGCCGAACGCATCCGCGCCCTCGGCCATCCAGCGCCCGGCACCTACAAGGAATTCGTCAAGCTCGCCTCGATCAAGGAGGTGGATGGCGTGCCGAAAGCCACCGAGATGATCCGCCTGCTCGTCGCCGCGCAGGAAGCCACCGCCCGCACCGCGCGCGACCTGTTCCCGCTACTCGACAAGGCGAACGATCAGCCCTCCGCCGACCTGGTGACGCAGCGGCTGGAAGTGCACGAGAAGACCGCCTGGATGCTGCGCAGCCTGCTGGAAGAGTGATATTCCTTCATGGAAAAGACCGTCAGACGCCTGCCATTGCATGGCACCCAGAGCGACACCGAATACTGGCTGAGCCGGAGTCTGGAGGAGCGGCTCGCCGCCGTCGAACATCTGCGCCAGGAATGGTTGGCGTTTCATCCCGATGCCGTCCAAAGACTTCAAAGAGTTTGTCGCACCGTTAAACGCGCACGGGGTTGATACCTCGTTGTGGGCGGTAACGCGATGACGCTGCATGGCCGCAGCATAAAACGTTTGTCCATGAAGGGCAGCCTTTGCACTTCATCGGGCTTGAAGATCTAAAAGCCAACAAACGCGCCTCGGCGCGGCCACGCGATCTAGACGATCTGGAGCAGTTGCCCTGACGTCTGAGTTGGCCAGCAAGAGCCGTTGGGCTTCAAGCCGCGAATGCGTGCTTCAGACTGATTTCGGACACTCAAAATTCTGGACTGCGGATAAGATCTATGCCAACACGATGCTCCGAGCCTTCGGTAGCGAGCGTCGGCTTACCGGAGTACAACGGCCATTGACGTCGTGCTAAAGGAAATAGCACAGCGGGCGATGGCAGCCATGGGGCATAACCTGGGCGGGTCACCCGGGCGAGGTACTGTGAATGCGTACGGTATCGCATTACTTTCCGTGGAAAGCTGGAAGAAAATACAGTCACCCACGGAGACCGCCCATGCCATCCCCTCGTTCCGCCCATCCTCAGGGGGCCCTGACGACGCGTCAGCGGGAAATCACCACATGGGCGAATCGGCGCAGCCGCCGAGAATCGCCCCGGCGTGCGGAGCACCTTTGTGGGAGGCTGCAAGAGCTTCGGAGCAAGCGGGCAGCGACCCTCAATGGGATATGTCGATACAGCCTGCACCGGAGTTCGAATTCAATCAGCGCATCGTCTGGTGACGAGCATTTTTTCCTCGTCATGGGTGTGCTTGTGCGTGTAACTGGTTTTCAGCACGGGCTGGAGAAGTGCTTGCCATTACACGTGTGGGTGCGGTGGGATTCGGATTTTCTGTGAGAGTGCAACGAAAACATTTGGCATTGACCAGAGTCCGGAGGCCATGGATACTTCCGTTTGTGTGGTTGAAATTCCTATCCTTAAAGGAGCAAACAGGTGATTGATTTTTCTTTGACCGTTGAACAGAAAGCGCTACAGAAAATGGCGCGCGAATTCGCCCAGGAAGTGCTGAAGCCTCTGGTGCGGGCTGCCGATGCCGAACCCGATCCGCAAAAGGGCTTCCAGATGATCAAGCCGGCCTACGAAAAGGCCTACGAACTTGGATTTGCCACTGGCTTCCTGCCGCAGGAGTATGGTGGCGGCGGACTTTCCAACGTTGACGTCCTGATTGCGGTCGAGGAGATTGCAGCAGTTGATCCCGGTTTCGGTTGTGTGTTGCTGGTCAATGGCCTGGCCCTCATGCCCCTGGTATGGTTCGGCACCGAGGCGCAGAAAAAGAAATGGCTGACGGCAGCCTGCAACGACCCTACCAAAAGTTTCCTCGCCGGCTGGGTGGTGTCGGAGCCGGCAGGCAGTCCGGGCGGAACCGCCAACTTCGACAGTCCCGATCCGGCGTCCGGCATTCGGGTGACGGCTGATCTGAAGAACGGCGAATATGTCATCAATGGGCGCAAATATTGGCCTTCCAGCTCAGCAGGCTGGGACATGAAGGGCGCGGATGTCAACACCGTGGTGGTGCGGACGGAGCGCGCCAAGGGTGGCAAGGAAGGGTTGTCCTGCATTCTGGTGCCGCGCGGCACCGCCGGCGTCACTTACGAGCCCTGCATCGACAAGATGGGCCAGCGGCTCAATCAGAACACCGACATTCATTTCAAGGATGCCCGGGTGCCGGCCGAGAATGTGTTTGCCCTCGGCAATGGCGATCTGGTCATCAGCAAGGCCTTTACCTGGTCCGGTCCGGTGGCGGGCATCGCTGCGGTGGGGACGGCACGCTCTGCCTACGAGTACACGCTCAACTGGGCCAAGACCTATACCGGTGGCGGGCCTCAACCCATCATCGGGCACCAGAATGTCGGCTACATGCTGTCTGACATCGCGATGCGCATCGAGGCGTCACGCTATCTGTGCTGGAAATCCGGTTACTACGCCGATCTCCACGACAGCGAAAACCACGCCTTGGGCGCCATGGCGAAGATTTACCCGGGCGAGGTCGGCATGCAGGTGGTGTATGACTGCATGCGGGTGATGGGCATCAACAGTTACGACCGGCGCAGTCACCCGCTCGAGAAAAACCTGCGCGACATGCTGTGCTTCCCGATCTATGACGCCGGCAACATGGGCATGCAGCGCCGCAAGATCTGGGGGGTGATGGCGCATCCCTCCTTCAATCCGCGCGCTTTCATGGACAACGAAGCCATCTCCTTCACCAAGGACATGGAGGGCATCGGCACGGTGGTGACGCCGCCCGCTGCCGGCTGACCGCGAGACGACGAAGCCCCGCCTTGGGCGGGGTTGGGGGTGGGGGACGTGATATTCGCCTTTGCGTTTTTTTCATCATCAGGGGCGCTGCATTCCCCTGCGTGAGCGTTAGTGGAGATTCCATTCCATGCCAAGCCGGCAAACCTTTGGTCTTCTGCCGCCGGACACCGAATTCGCCATGTATCTGGCATTGGTGCCGTTTGCTCTGGTGTTCTGCATCGGTGTTTATTTGCGGTTTCGTGCCGCGGGGCTGGCGCGATTGCTTATCAACGCGCCATCTGGCATTGGTTGCGCGTTGGGCCGCTTGCTGCAATATGGTTTTGGCCAGCGACGCGTTGCGCAACGGCCGCGCGGCTGGCCGCATCTGGCCATTTTTTACGGCTTCCTGACACTGCTCTTCGGTTCAGTCATGGTGGCTGCGGACTGGGACGTATTCCAACCGCTGGGTAGCCGCATTCTCCTCGGCACACCTTACCTCTATCTGGAGACCCTGCTTGATGCGCTGGGTTTGGTTTTTGTCGCTGGTCTGAGCGTTGCCTTGATCTGGCGATTGCTGAAACTCCCTGGGATCAGCCAGGATCAACGCCCATTGCAGTGGCAATTCCTGCTGCTCGGCACGGGGCTGCTCTACATGGGCGTGACCGGCTTCCTGCTCGAAGGTCTGAGGTTGACGCTGACGCCTGTCCCGTGGGCTGACTGGTCGTTCGTCGGCTACGCCCTGACCGGGACGTTGCGCTCCTTAGGCGTTACGGAAAATGACCAAAACATTTACGTCATCTTGTGGTGGAGCCATGCCCTTGTTGCCTTCAGCCTGATCGCGGCCTTGCCTTATTCTGCGCTGTTGCATGCGCTGGCCGCGCCGGCGAACCTCATGCTTCACTCTGGTCGTCCCCAGTTGGGACTCGATACGCCCTTCGACCTACGGCAGATTGCGGCCGACGGCAATTTCGATGTCAAGGCCGGTGTCGCGACACTCGCTGATTTCAGCCAGGTGCAGCGCTTCGTGCTCATGGCGTGTACTGATTGCGGCCGCTGCGACGACGCCTGTCCCGGTGTTGCCAGCGGCACGGTCTTGTCACCTCGACGCCTGGTGCAAGGTTTGCGTGCCAGGCAGCTGGCCAACGCTGCTGCGACCGATCTGCTCGCTTCAGGCACCGTGTCGGCCGAGGCGGTGTGGGCGTGCACGACCTGCGGCGCATGCGTCACGGCTTGCCCGGTGTTTATCCAGCCGGTCGACTACATTGTCCCGATGCGCCGCGAGCTGTTAACCCGGCAGCAAGCCGATAAACGCCAGATCGAGCTGCTCGGCAATCTGGGGCGCAACTTCAATCCCTACGGCCTGCCAGCGGCCAACCGCGCACAGCTGGCAGCAGAGCTCGCGGCATCGAACCACACGTCATGAAATCTAATCCGCTGCCGCAGCAGCAGCCAGCTTTGCCGCCACTGGATGAACCGTACACTTTCTGGACCGGCTGCGCGGCAAACTACGACACGCGCATCGCTGCCGTGGTCAAGGCTGCCGCCAAGGTACTGCGGGCAGGTGGAATGACTATGACATTTCTGGGCGAAGAGGAGGCGTGCACCGGGGATTGTGCGCGGCGTCTGGGCGAGGAAGGGCTGTTCCAGCAGCTCGCCCTGCAGAACATCGCGACACTCAGGCGGCATGAAGTCAAGTGCATCGTGACCCATTGCGCGCACTGCTTCCATGTGCTCAAAAACGAATACCCGCGCTTTGGTGGCTACTTCGCGGTGTATCACCACACCGAGCTCATTGCGCATCTGCTCCGCGCAGGCCGGCTGCGACTCAAGGCCACGGCCCGGCCGCTGGCGACTCTTCACGACTCCTGCTATGTCGGACGCTACAACGGCGTTTTCTCCGCGCCACGCGAGCTGCTGCAGGCAGTCTGTGGCAGCAACACCGTCGACATGCCACGTCACGGCGAAGAAAGTTTCTGTTGCGGCGGCGGTGGCGCGAACTACTGGTATGACATACCGAAGCAGGAGTCGGCCGGGGCCATCCGCATGCGCGAGGTCGTTGCCGCTGGCGCGCAGACGGTCGTGGTCGAATGCCCGTTCTGCCTCAAGATGCTGGAGCTTGGCGCGCACGGCGCAGTCGGGGGCAATCAGGTCAAGGTGCTCGACATCGCTGAAATCGTTGCTGACGCCCTCGGCGAAGGGCCGGATGGCGTTGCGTCATGAGCGAGTTGAACATCCTCGTCTGCATGAAATTTGTTCCGGATGCCAATCTGTTGCGGGCGGATGCCGCAACCGGGCGCCCGGATCTGAAGCCTGAGCAATTCCGCATCAGCCCCTTCGACGAGAATGCCATCGAGGCGGGATTGCAGCTTGTTGCAAAACACGGCGGGCGGGTGGTGGCACTGAGTCTGTATTCCCTGCCGCCGCCGAAGGAGGTCGTGCACAAGGCGCTGGCCATGGGCTTGAGCAAGGTCTATCTGGTTCGCGACGACGAGCGGATTGCCTGCGACGCTTTGCGCACTGCCAGCGTGCTGGCCGCAGCGGTGCGCGCCAGTGCCGCTTTGGAAAATATCTCGCAGTGGGACCTGCTGCTCTGCGGCGAGGCCTCCGCCGACGAATATAGCGAGCAGGTTGGACCGCGCCTGGCAGTGGCTCTTGGCCTGCCGCTGGTCTCCTATGCCACCGCGCTGTCGCTCGAAGACCGCCTGCTGCTTGCCGAGCGGGCCATCGAAGAGCGCTCGGAAAGCATCGAAGTCGTCCTTCCCGCCGTGGTTACGGTCGGCATGGAGATCAACACCGCCCGCATGCCCACGGTTCTACAGATCATGGGGGCAGGGCGCAAGCCGGTGATCGAGCTGGCGCTGGCGGAACTGACCGGTCTCGACATCGAACAGCTGAAGGCATTGCCAGTGGCGGAAGTGCATGAGGTGTTTATGCCGCCAAGCACGCGCCAGCAGGTTGTGATCGAGGGCGACAATGCGCAGGAGATCGTGACCGATTTGCTGCGGCGTCTGGGTGCCTGCGGCGCGGTGGACTTCTGATGGCTGCGCCAGCAAGCGTGAATGACGGCGGGATTCTGGTGTTTGCGGATAACGTCGAACTGGTGGGCGAACTGCTGACGGCGGGATTCGAGCTTGCAGGGGGTTTGCAATTGCCGGTCACCGTCGCGGCGATCGGTGGCAACGCGCAGTCCCAGCTTGCGGAAGGCCTGGCATGTGGGGCAGGGCATGTGCTGGTGGTCAACCTGACGCATGACTCTGAGGAGTCCATAGCCACTGGCCTTTGCTCGGCGATCCGGGCCACCAATCCCGCTGTTGTGCTGGTCGGCGCCACTCGCATGGGTGCCGGGATCGCGGCGCGTGCCGGGCAAATGCTGCAAATTCCCTGCGTGAGCAACTGCATCGCGCTAGAACTGCACAGCGATGGCTATTTGCGCGTCGAGCGCCGCGCTTACGGCGGGCAATTCGTCTCCCGGCAACTGCTGCGCAGCGGGCCACGTCTTGTCACGGTGCCGCCCAGGTGCTTCCCTCAGGCCATGAAAGTCGCCGGGGCAAGCGGCCGCATCACGGAAATCTCCGTTACCGTTCCGCCGCCCCGGTTGAAGATTGTGAGCGTCAGCCAGCGCACACGCAGCCCGGTGGATATCACGAAGGCTGAAGTCATTGTCGGCGCGGGACGCGGCGTGCAGAAAATCGAGGACCTGCAACTACTGGAGCAGCTTGCCAGGCTACTGGATGGAGCGCTGGCGGGATCGCGACCACTCACCGGCGATGTGGACTGGTTGCCGATGGAGCGGCGTATCGGCTTGTCGGGCCAGACGGTCAAACCCAGGTTGTACATAGCCTGCGGCATTTCGGGACAGATCGAGCACATCGTCGGCATGAAAGGGGCGCGTACCGTCGTCGCCATCAACAACGACCGCAATGCGCCGATTCACATCGCAGCCGATTACAGCGTCATCGGCGATCTGTACCAAGTCGTGCCGGCGCTTATCCAGGCTTGTGAAAGGGCCAAGGGAAAGCCTGATCCCGCAATGTCAGCATGATGTGCGCAGACTGTTTATTTGAGCGCGCAAAAGACCAGAAAATGCCCCTTTATGTGAGGCCACATGTTTTTTAACGCCAGCCTCCCTAAGGATAGGAAATCCAGCGCGACATGCGGGAGCATCTTCTCTCCTGGTCGTCGGAGTTCGCCAGAAAGCCTTCCGCATCGCACCCCAAGCACTGCCTGAAGCCCGGAGAGGAGCCCCTGGCGGCGACTTTCCGGGCTTCAGGCGCGAGTCACCCCCTGACGAGCGACGGCTTGTCTTGATCTTGTACCTGCTGTGCCTGCGGGCCTACCAGGCGATGCCCCCCATCCCTGAAATGCGTATGGCCGCTCCCGTTGCATAGCCAGCGTAGGGTATGAAAACCTGACTGGCACTTGAGCCAAAAACCGCCGTCCCGCCAGCGCCGACTTTGCGGACTTGGCTCGGAGCCAGGCAGGCATTTGGTGACAGGTAGCCTTATATGACAAGGGGCCACATCTTCCGATGTGGCCCCTTTGCGCTGACAGCAGGCTGGCAGCGGTACTTTCTGAGCCGGCCTTAGTCGGCGTAGCCGCTCCGGCTGCCCCGGCTGCTTGATCTGTCGGCATGGCGCGGGGTGGCGTGCGCCGGTTTGCGATCTTGCCACGGCTGCTTCTGGCCGGTACTGGCCCGGCCTGCGCCGGCCGATTTACCGAAGGCGGGCTTGCTGCCGGGTTTGCCGGCAAACTTTCCGCCCGGCTTGCCGGCGGGGCGCGGACTGCCCAGGCCCGGCTTGAAGCGCGCTTCCATGCCGGTTACGGCGGAAACCGTCACCTTGTGGCCGATGAAGCGCTCAATTTTCTGCAGGGCCTGCACGTCGTTGCGGTTGACGAAGGAGATCGCGGTGCCGCTGGCGCCGGCGCGGCCGGTGCGGCCGATGCGGTGCACATAATCCTCGGCGAACTTGGGCAGGTCGAAGTTGAAGACGTGGGTGATCGCCGGTACGTCGAGGCCGCGCGCGGCGACATCGGTGGCGACGAGGATGCGCGCCTGGCCGCGGCGCATCACGTTCATCATGCGCGTGCGATGCTTTTGCGGCAGGTCGCCGTGCAGCGCGACGGTGGCATGACCGTCGGCTTCGAGCGAGGCGGCGAGTTCTTCGGCGGCGACTTTGGTGGAGGTGAAGACCAGCGCCTGGTTGATGCCGACGTCGGACAACCAGTGATCGAGCAGGCGGCGCTTGTGGCCGATGTCATCCACATAAAAGACATGCTGGTCGATCTGCAGGCGATCAGCCGCGAGCTTGGCCACGGCGATGGTCTGCGGATCGTTCTGCAACTGGCGCGACATGCGCTGCACGTCATCCGACAGCGTGGCGGTGAAGCACACGGTCTGACGCTCCTTCGGCAACTTCTTGGCGATGGCCAGCACGTCGTCGGCGAAGCCCATGTCGAGCATGCGATCGGCCTCGTCGAGCACCAGCACTTCCAGGTTGGTGAGCACGATGCGGCCGGTCTTCATCTGGTCCATCAGGCGGCCGGGCGTGGCGACGAGAATGTCGTAGGAACCGGCGAGCGCCTTGTTCTGCGGGATGTAGGATTCGCCGCCGGTGATGCAGACGGTGCGGCAGCGCGGCAGGGCGCGGCCGAAATCGACGGCGGCCTTGGCGACCTGCTGGGCGAGTTCGCGCGTCGGGGTCAGCACGAGGACGCGCGGACCGGCCAGGCGCAGGGGGCTCGTGCCGATCATGCGCTGCATCGCGGGCAGCAGGAAGGCGGCGGTCTTGCCGGTGCCGGTGGGGGCCGTGGCAATCAGGTCGCGGCGGCCGAGCAGAATCGGGATGGCCTGCGTCTGCACGGGGGTCGGTTCGGTGATGCCGAGCGTGGCAAGCGTGGTATCAAAGGCCGGGTCGAGGCCGAGTGCGGTGAAATGTGTCATCGATTTTCCTGTGGGCAAATAAAAAGCGCCTCGGCCAAATGTGAACATGGCGAGCAAGTTGGGTCTATATCAACATCGACGCCAACCTGAATGTGCCGAACAGGAAAGACCTGAAAAGCGGGGGCTAGAAATCGATGACAGCCGGCGCAACAACCGCCGGCAACCGAAGCGGGGCGCGACTGTCTCACATCCGGGGGTGAAAAGTCAAACTATTTAAGCATTTACCTTATTTGTCGACCTGCTGCTCCAGCCAGTCGATGATGTCCTGAGCCGGTTTCCGCCAGTCGGCTTCGAGCATCAGGGCATGGCCCATACCCGGATAAATCGTGGCAT
>JAUXNZ010000258.1 GCA_030682595.1 Rhodocyclaceae bacterium
CGCCGCCGTGCTGGCCTGCGTGCCGCCGCCCGAGGCCGATGCGGAAGCGCATCTCGACGGCCTGATCGCCGCCGCCAAGGACCTGCTGGGCGAGGAGTGGCATTACATCCACCAGCATGTGCTCGCCGAGCAACTGGCCGACTGTCGCGAAGACCTCGAGGCCTACGGCGTGCATTTCGATTGCTGGTTCTCGGAACGTTCGCTCTACGACACCGGCATGGTGGCGCAGGCGGTCGCCGCACTGGAGAAACGCGGCCACATCTATCTCCAGGACGGCGCCAAATGGTTCCGCTCCACCCATTTCGGCGACGAGAAGGATCGCGTCGTGCAGCGCGAAAACGGTCTCTACACCTATTTCGCTTCCGACATCGCCTATCACTGCAACAAATTCGAGCGCGGCTTCACGCGCCTCATCGACATTTGGGGCGCCGACCATCACGGCTACATCCCGCGCGTCAGGGGCGCCCTGCAGGCGCTGGAATTGAACGACGCGGCGCTTGACGTCGCCCTGGTGCAGTTCGTCAGCCTGTTTCGCGGCAGCGCCAAGATTTCGATGTCGACCCGCGCCGGTTCCTACGTCACCTTGCGTGAGTTGCGCGAAGAAGTCGGCAACGACGCCTGTCGTTTTTTCTATCTGCTGCGCAAACAGGATCAGTCGCTCGACTTCGATCTCGACCTGGCCAAGAGCCAGTCGAACGACAACCCGGTCTATTACGTCCAGTATGCCCACGCCCGGGTTTGCTCGGTGCTGGCGCAATGGGATGGCGGTGATGTTCGCACGCTGGCCCAGGCCCCGCTCGCGCTGCTCGTCAGCGAACGCGAACTTGCCCTGGCCGCCAAACTGGCGGCCTTCCCCGAACTGATCGACGCCGCCGCACATGACTTCGCGCCGCATGCCGTGGCCTTCTGGCTGCGCGAACTGGCGGCGGAATTCCATGCCTGGTACAACGCCGAGCGCCTGCTGGTGGACGATACGGCGCAGAAGCAGGCGCGTCTCGCGCTGGCCGTTGCGGTGCGCCAGGTGATTCGCAACGGTCTGCGCCTCCTCGGGGTTTCCGCCCCCGACGCGATGTGATGCCGAGCCAAATCAAAAGTCGGCGCTGGCGGGACGGCATCATGCGGGGCAACAAGCGCGGCAACATGCGCGGCGGCACGCTGCTCGGGTTGGCCATTGGGGTGCTCGTCGGCGTGCTGATTTCCTTTGGCGTGGTCTGGTATCTGAACAAGTCGCCGCTGCCGTTTGTCGACCGCACCGGCAAGCCGGAACCGAAAGAAAGTGTGGCGGGCAGTGCCGGTCCGCAGACGCCTGCCGCCCTGCCCGGCAAGCCGGGCGACAAACCCATGGAACGCAAGTTCGATTTTTACGAGATTCTGGAAGGCAAAAAATCCGCCACTCCAGGTGGTTCCGCTCCCGCGCCGACCCCGCCGCCACCCGCTGCCGCGGCGGCAGCCAATCAGGGTCTGTTTTTGCAGGTCGGCGCTTTCCAGAAAACCGCCGACGCCGAAAATCTCAAGGCGCGCATCGCCATGCTGGGTTTCGAGGCCAACATCCTCGAAGTCGATGTTCCGGACAAGGGCGTGATGCACCGCGTGCGCACCGGTCCCTATGCGAATGCGGATGAAATGAACCGCGCGCGCAATCAGTTGTCTCAAAACGGCATCCCGGCCACGGTGGTTCGGGTGAAGGACTAACGCGAGAGGACACCCATGAAATTCCTGAATACCCTGCTGATGCTTTTCTCCCTGAGCCTGCTGGCCGCCCCCCACGCGCTCGCCGCCGACCTGGTCGAGGGCAAGCAGTTTGCCCGTCTGCCGGCGTCCCAGCCGACCGAAAAGGGCGGCAAGGTTGAAGCCGTCGAGTTCTTTTCCTATGGCTGCCCGCATTGCGGCGACTTCGAGCCCCTGCTGAAGTCCTGGGTGAGAACCCTGCCCGCCGACGTGAATTTCAAGAAGGTGCCGGTCATCTTCAATGACAAATCAGTGCCCGGCGCGCGCATTTATTACACCCTGGAAGCCATGGGCCTCCTCGAGCGCTTGAATGACGCCGTGTTCAACGCCGTGCTCAAGGAGCGCATCAACCTGAACCAGGAGTCCATCCTGTTCGACTGGGTGGCACGGCAGGGCGTCGACCGCCAGAAATTCATCGATACCTACAAGTCGTTCGCGGTCGAAACGGCGGTGAAACGCGCCGCGGAACTGACCCGTAGTTACGGCGTCGATGGCGTGCCGGTGATCATCGTTGGCGGCAAATACAAGCCGATCAACATCAAATCCTTTGGCGAAAAGCTGCAGATCGTCGATGGCCTGATCGCCAAGAGCCGCGCCGAAATCAAGAAATAATATCCTGACCAAGCCGTTGCGCGTCTTCATTACCGGCGCTTCGTCGGGCATCGGCGCGGCGCTGGCGCGGCACTACGCCGCGCGCGGGGCAGTCCTCGGTCTGGCGGCGCGGCGCGAGGCAGCCTTGCAGGCTTTGGCGGCCGAACTGACCGCCACCTGCCACCTCTATCCCCTGGATGTCTCCGATGTGGAGGCATTGGCGGCGGCGGGGGCGGACTTCATCGCCCGCGCCGGCGTCCCCGACATCGTCATCGCCAATGCCGGCATCTCGGTCGGCACCCTGACCGAAGAAGCCGCCGATCTGCCGGCCTTCCGCCGCGTCTTCGACACCAATGTCATGGGCATGGTGCATACCTTCCAGCCTTTTGTCGTCGCCATGCGCGTTGCTGGTCGTGGCCGGCTGGTCGGCATCGCCTCGGTGGCCGGCATACGTGGTTTGCCGGGCGCCAGTGCCTATTCGGCGTCAAAGGCGGCGGCCATCTCCTATCTGGAAAGCCTGCGCGTCGAGTTGCGTGGCAGCGGCGTCAAGGTCGTGACGCTGGCGCCCGGCTACATCGCCACGCCGATGACCGAGCAGAATCCCTATCCCATGCCCTTCCTGATGCCGGTCGAGCAGGCCGCGAACAGCATGGCTGCCGCCATCGACCGCGGCGACCGCTTCGCCGTGATGCCCTGGCAGATGGGCATCGTGGCACGCTTGCTGCGGCTGCTGCCGCGGCCCCTGTATGACGCGCTGGCCGTGCGCGCCGGTCGCAAGCCGCGCGGCATTTTGCCGCCGTAAGCGGTTACCGCGCCAGGCGCACCGCCTGTGTTGCCAGCCCCACCATTCATCCTATTTTCCCCAGTTGAAAACGACAACTTAATCTAACCGACTGTGGCAAAACGGATTTTTGGCAACTTGGTCCACACCGATTTGGAATTGTGGCGCAGTATAGAAAAACGGTTGGATAGGCCCGCCAATACTGGGTTCCGGCTGTTTCGGAACAGGTTCAACTGAGGAAAATAGGATTAACCCTCCCTGTCTACACAAGCACTTCCACCACGGCCGGATGGCCAAGAAAACCCTGCGGGCTGGCGCTGGCGCCATAGGCGCCGGACTGGAAAATCACCACTACGTCGCTAGGCTCGGCGCGCGCCAGTTCCATGCGGTCCGTCAGCAGGTCCAGCGGCGTGTAGAGCGGGCCGACGACCGAGGCGATTTTCTTTTCGGTTGCATCCATTCGGTTATCGATGGCGACCGGATAATTCTTGCGGATCACTTGGCCGAAGTTGCCGGAGACCGAGAGATGATGGTTCAAGCCACCATCCACTACCAGGAACACCTGGCCGTGCGACACCTTGCGATCAACGATACGCGTCACGTAAATGCCCTGCACCCCGTAATAATCGAGCGCAGCGAGCCACAGTCACCTTCCCGTGAGGGGGGGTTGGGAGGGGTGGGCCAGATGGTCTATATACCAGGCCATCGATTCCTGCAGCCCTGCGTCGATTTTGTGGCTGGGCGCGTAACCGAGCAGTCGCGCGGCCTTGCCGATGTCGGCCAGCGAATGACGAACATCACCGGCACGAAAATCCCGGTAGCCTG
>JAUXNZ010000263.1 GCA_030682595.1 Rhodocyclaceae bacterium
AAGGCGCTGCACCTGTATTGCTACCGCGTCGCCAGCGTGGTCGGCCTGCTCGCCGCCGAGATCTTCGGCTACAGCGACCGCCTGACGCTCAAGTACGCCCACGACCTCGGCCTGGCCTTCCAGCTCACCAACATCATCCGCGATGTCGGCGAAGATGCCCGCCGCGACCGCATCTATCTGCCGCAGGATGAACTGGAGCGTTTCGGTGTCAGCGTGCGTGACATCCTGCACGGCCGGCATAGCTCGGAATTTCAGGCCTTGATGCAATTCCAGGCCGAGCGTGCACGCGAACATTACGCGCGCGCCCTCGCCCAACTGCCCGCCGCCGACCGCAAGACACAACGCGCCGGGCTGATGATGGCCGCCATCTACCAGACCCTGCTCAACGAAATCGAACGCGACGGTTTTCTGGTGCTCGACCGTCGCACCTCGCTACCGCCCGCACGCAAGCTGTGGCTGGCAGTCAAGACATGGCTGGCGACGTAAATGGGCATGTAGCCGCGCGGGTGGCGGTGGTGGGCGCCGGCTACGCCGGACTCGCCGCGGCCGTCGAACTGGCCGCCGCCGGAAGCAAGGTCGATGTCTTCGAAGCCTCGCGCACCCTCGGCGGACGCGCCCGCGCGGTTGAACTCGATGGCCTGACCGTCGACAACGGCGCCCACATCCTCGTCGGCGCCTACCGCGAAACCTTGCGACTGATGGAAAAAGTCGGCGCCGGGCCGACCCAAGCCGACACCCCCCCGGTGGGGGGCGGCGAGCCGGGTTTGCGAGCGCGGGGGGCCAACAAAGTCGGCGCTGGTGGGACGGCGTCAGCCGGCACGCCGCGTAAATTGGGGACGGCGTTACGGCGCGAAGCCCTGCATCTCGAATTTCCCGGCCAGATGAAAATCGCCGCGCCGCGCCTGCCCGCCCCGCTGCATCTGGCCTGGGCATTGATTTCAGCACAGGGGCTTTCATTCACCGAAAAATTCGCCGCCATCCGCTTCATGCGCGCCCAGCAGGCACGCAAATTCCGGCTAGCCGCGGATATGACGGCTGCAGAATTGTTCGCGCACCAGCCCGCGCGCGTGCGCCGCTACCTGTGGGAACCGTTGTGCCTCGCCGCGCTCAACACACCGGTCAGCATCGCATCGGCGCAGGTCTTTCTGAACGTCCTGCGCGACAGCCTTGCCGCCGACCGCGCCGCTTCCGATCTGCTGCTGCCGGCCACTGATTTCTCCAGTCTGTTCCCCGAACCGGCGGCGCGCTATCTGGAAGAACACGGCAGTCGGGTGCTGCGGGCGACCCGTATTACCGAAATTGCAAAAATCGGCGCTGGTTGGGCGGCGTCCGGACACGACGCTACACACGGCCCTTACGACCATCTGATTCTGGCCACCGCGCCCTACCATCTGCCACAACTGCTGGAGCCGCACCCCGAATTCGCCGCCCTATCCCGACAGATTGCCGCCATGCACTGGCAACCCATTGTCACGGCCTATCTCGCCTACCCGACCACGGTACGCCTGCCCTTCGCCATGGTCGGCATGGCAAGTAACGCTGCTGGCGATGACGGCCACGCCCAATGGCTGTTCGACCGTGGCGCGCTGTGCGGCCAGCATGGCCTCATCGCGGCAGTCATCAGCGGCGACGGCCCGCACCAGGCGCTTGACCACACCACGCTGGTAGCCGCCATCCATGGCGAAATCGCCCGTCTGCTGCCCGGTCTGCCCGCACCGCAACACCATTGGGTCATCGAGGAAAAGCGCGCCACCTTCGCCTGCACGCCCGGTATGCAACGCCCGCCCACCGCCACGGCCTGCGCCAATGTCTGGCTTGCCGGCGATTATGTGGCCGGAGACTACCCGGCCACGCTCGAAGGCGCGATACGCAGCGGCGTCGCGGCGGCACGCGCCATCATCGGCTAACTTTCATGATGCGTGAAACATCACCCCGCATAATGAAAGTCAGCCCCTTCCCATGGCCCCCCACCCCCAGCCCCCGCCCCGGGGCGGGGGTCGAAGTTTGCTCGCTACGCTCATGGGATCACCTGGCGTCAAACTGCGTATTTCACGTTAATTGGTTACCACCCCCTCAAGCACACGCGATCAGTTGCGCCTGCACCCGCAAGGCATTGAGCAACGCCGGATCGGCCACCGCGGGATAGAGCCGGAAGAAATGGGCCACTTCGGTCGGCTGACGCGCAGCGGCAACTTCCAGCCGGGCCCGTGTTGCCGGCAGCAGCGGCAGCATCAGCAATCGTGGCGCGAGCCACGCCCGATAGTTTTCGAGCCGGACGATCTCTTCATCCGTGCGGCCCGGTGGCAGTTCAAGCAGCAGTTCCGGAAAATCAGCCGCGTCGAAACATTGCGGCAGCGGCCGGCCATGACTATCGATGGCGCAGCCCGAACCATCGTCCGCACGCTTGATCCAGGCGACCTCAGCCAGGGCCAGCTTGCCGACCACCGCCTCCAGTCTGGCGAAGTCGGTTGGCATCGCGCCCGGCGCATCGCTCAGCGCAGCGAACCAGCGCCGTCGGCTGCGCTCGGGCAACGGCGCATTCACCAGGCGGCTGCCCAGCAGTGCCAGCGGCTTGCGGTTCTGCACGTCGATGAGCCAGCCTTCGACGCAATCCGCCAGGGCAAATGGCAGCCGTGGCAAGGCAGCAACAACCGCCTCGATCAAGCCGGCAACTGCCGCGTCGGCCTCGCTGCGCACAAACTGCGGCGGCAACGGAGAGCA
Organism: Rhodocyclaceae bacterium; assembly: GCA_030682595.1. Classification (GTDB taxonomy): domain Bacteria; phylum Pseudomonadota; class Gammaproteobacteria; order Burkholderiales; family Rhodocyclaceae; genus Sulfuricystis. Next base: position 2,722 of record JAUXNZ010000263.1, read on the forward strand.
GGTCAGGCCATCCGCCGCTGACCAGACGGCATAACGGCAATAGCTGGTTGCCACCCGGCCGCGATTCAGGCTGCCCCAGCCCGCCGGCAGAACGGCTTGTAGCTGGAACTCCCAATTCACGCCATCTACAGACAGCGCACGTGCGGCGGCCGTATCGACCACCTGCGTCACGCCGAGGAAGGGGTTGATCCTCCGCAAGGCATAACAGCACAGTTCGTTCAAGCGGCGATGCCCAGCTTCTTGCGCAACTGGCTCATCAAAGCTTCGGCGCCGTCCTGCATTGCCGGATCGATGATGTCATAAAGATATTCGAGCTCGTCCAGCACGGTTTCCATTTCCCTGCGGTCGGTCAAATCCTTCATGCGCACGGCGATTTGCTGAAGGTAGAGATGGGGATCAACGGGTCCGCTCATGATGACTCCTCCAAGTAGTTCAAAAGGACAGCCGTACTGTCCGGCCGATTGATTCTCCCATAGGGCCGCACGCGCGACCGTTTGTTCAGTTCGGAACGATGCGGCCCGCCTGCAGGCTGAGGCTGCGCCCGCAGCGCCGCGCCAGCGATTCGTCGTGGGTAACAAGAATCAGCGTCGTGCCTTGCTCGGCATTCATCTCGAACATCAGGTCGATCACCTGCCGGCCGGTGGCGGCGTCGAGGTTGCCGGTCGGCTCGTCGGCGAGCAGGAGGCGCGGATGCACGGCGAAGGCACGCGCCAGGGCGACGCGCTGCTGCTCGCCGCCGGACAGGTGCTTGGGATAATGGCCGAGACGGTCAGCCAGGCCGACACGCGCCAGCATCGTTTCCGCGGCCGTCTGCGGATTCGGCAAGCCGAGCAGTTCGAGGGGCAGCATCGCGTTTTCGAGCGCGGTCAACGCGGGTAACAGGTGAAAGGACTGAAAGACAAAACCGAGTTCGCGCCCGCGCAAGGCGGCGCGACCGTCCTCGTCGAGCGTGGACAACTCCTGCCCGGCCAGTTGCACCTGTCCGCGCGTCGGCAGATCGAGGCCGGCCAGCAGACCCAGCAGGGTCGACTTCCCCGAACCGGAAGCGCCAACAATGGCCACCGACTCGCCCGCACTGACCGTAAAACCAATTCCATCGAGAATGGTCAGGGTAGACTCACCACTGGCGACATCCTTGCCCAGCCCTTCAACCTGCAACACCATTTCAGTCATGATCCGCTCATCCATCCTGTTGTTTCTGTTGCTGCTGGGCATGCGCAGCGTCTTCGCCGCCGACACCGTACTGGTGTTTGGCGACAGCCTGTCCGCCGGCTATGGCATCGCAGTGCAGCAAAGCTGGCCGGCCTTGCTCGCCGAACGCCTGCGGCAGCAAAAACCGCCGCGCGACCTCGTCAATGCCAGTATCAGCGGCGAAACCACGGCGGGTGGCCGCTCCCGTCTGCCTGCCGTTCTGGAACGTCACCGTCCGGCCGTCGTCATCCTGGCCCTGGGCGCCAATGACGGCCTGCGCGGCCTGCCGCTGGCCGAGACGCGCGCCAACCTGACGCAGATGGTGCGTGCCGCCAAAACGTCCGGGGCGCGCGTCCTCCTGGTCGGCATGCGTCTGCCGCCCAACTACGGGCCGGAGTACACCCGTGATTTTTCGGCACTGTTTGCCACGCTGGCCAGACAGGAAAAGACCGCCCTGCTGCCCTTCCTGCTCGAACCGATCGCACTGGACGACGCCGCCTTTCAAGCCGACCGCCTGCACCCGACCGCCGCCGCGCAGCCAAAAATCCTCGATCACGTCTGGAAAAGTCTGCAGCCGGTTTTTCATGATAAAAATGTCTGAACGGCACACAAAAGGGGTGGCAACGGTAGCACAACTGGCGGAGTTCGATGCCATCCTCGATGCGCGTTCGCCGGGCGAGTTCGCCGCGGATCACCTGCCCGGCGCCACCAGTTGTGCGGTTTTGTCGGACGAGCAGCGCGTCCGCGTCGGCACGCTCTACAAACAGGTATCGGCGTTCGAGGCGAAGAAGATCGGCGCGGCGCTGGTCGCCCGCAATATTGCCGACCACATCGAGCAGCGTTTTCTGGACAAACCCAAGAGCTGGCGGCCGCTGGTCTATTGCTGGCGCGGCGGCAAACGCTCCGGCGCTTTCGTGCATATTCTTCGTGAGATCGGCTGGGATGCCCACCGGCTTGACGGCGGCTACAAGGCCTGGCGCCGCCATGTGGTGGCCGAGTTGGCCGTATTGCCGCAGCGCTTCGCCTTCAAGGTCATCTCCGGTCCCACCGGCAGCGCCAAGAGCCGCATCCTCGAAGCGTTGGCGCGTCAGGGCGCGCAGGTGCTGCACCTCGAAGAACTCGCCGCGCACAAGGGTTCAGTGCTCGGTCGTCTGCCCGATGCAGCGCAACCGGCGCAAAAGATGTTCGAGTCGAAATTGTTCGCGGCACTCTCGGGCTTCGATGCCAGCCACCCCGTTTTTGTCGAAGCCGAGAGCCGCCGCATCGGCGTGTTGCAGTTACCCGACGCCGTGATCTCCGCCATTCGGGCCGCACCCTGTCTGCGCGTCGATGCGCGCCGTCCCGCCAGGGCCGACTTTCTGTTGCGCGACTATGATTACTTCGTTGCCCGGCCGGCCTGGCTGATCGAACAACTCGGCCACCTGCGCGGACTGCAAAGCAACGAAACCCTGGCCCGCTGGACGGCTCTGGTCGAGGCGGGAGAATTTCGCGCACTGGTCGAGGAACTGCTCGAACAGCATTACGACCCGCTCTATCAGCGTTCGCAGGAAAAGAATTATCGCGACTATGGCGACGCCGCCACGTTTGTCGCGGATGACCTCGGCCCGGCGGCGATTGAGAAAATCGCCGGGCAAATTCTGGCGGTTTAAGGAATCTGTAACACGCTGCCGCGTCGCGCAACGATGCGCTGGATAACCGCCGGTCGCGGTTCAGCGACCTCGCCCTGCTCGAAGGCCAGCACCCGCAGCCGATTCCTCACCAGTTCGAGCAGTTCGCCCGAACGCAGCAGAAAGGCCGGATTGCTCGGCTTGCCCAGCAACTCGTTACCGACCATGAAGGTTTCGTAGATCAACAAGCCACCTTCATTCAGGCAGCCAAACAGGTTGGGCATGAGCGCCCGGTGCAGGTAGTTCGTCACCACGACAACGTCGAAACCCCGTCCGAAATACGGCCAGGGGCCGCCTTCGAGGTCGGCGCAGCGGGTCTGGAGGCCGGCGATTCCCGCCAGTCCGGCGAGCGCTTCCGCATCCCGATCCACCGCCTCGACCTGATGCCCCATGCCGGCCAGCAACCGCGCATGGCGACCACCGCCGCAGGCGAGGTCGAGCACCGAACTCCCCGGCGGAATCAGCGGGGCGAATCGGCTGATCCAGGGCGAAGGTTGGAGGAATGAGGGCTGTTCTGTCATCTGGATGCGCCGTCCTGCCAGCGCCGACTTTCAAAGTTGCGCCAGTTGCTCATTCTCCAGATAGCACCAAGCGCCCTCTTTCAGCCCCAGCGACTCCAGCGTCAGCCCCCCGATTGCCGTGCGATGCAAAGCCACGCAATGATGACCGGCGGCCGCGAGCATGCGTTTGACCTGGTGATATTTGCCCATGTCGATGGCGATTTCGATTTGATAGGTGTCCAGTTGCCGCGCCTTTGCCGCCAGCGGCGCAGGCTCGTCGCTGAGTTTCACCCCTGCGGAAAGTTGCGCGACGAGTTCCGGGGTTACCTGCTCCTGTATCGTCGCGACGTAGGTTTTCGACACGTGGCGCTTCGGGTGCGACTGGGCGTGAATAAAGTTGCCGTCATCGGAAAGCAGCAACAGGCCGGTGGTGTCATGGTCAAGACGCCCGACCGGCTGCACGTCGCGCAGGGTGAATTGATCCGGCAGAAGACTCAGCACACCGCGATGAACCGCCGGCCGGCGCGAGCATTCGACGCCGGCGGGCTTGTTGAGGGCGATATAAACGTGTTCGCGGTAACGCCATGACGCGCCATCGACCGTGAAATCGAGGTTGGCGGTATCCGGCGTCACCTGATAATCCGTCACGATTTCGTCGCCCACGCCCACCGCGCCGTGGAGAATCAGGTTGCGGCACTCCTTGCGCGTGCCGAAGCCTTGCGTTTGCAGGATTTTGTCGAGTGTCAGTGGCTTCATACCGCCGCGAGCGCCTGCTCCAGATCGGCCTTGAGATCGTCGATGTGTTCGAGGCCAATCGACAGCCGCACCATGTCTTCCGACACGCCGGCCTTGGCCAGTTCGGCGGGGGACAGTTGCCGGTGGGTGGTCGAAGCCGGGTGGCAGGCGAGGCTCTTGGCATCACCGATATTGACGAGGCGGGTGATCAGCTTCAGCGCATCCTGGAAACGGGCTCCGCCGGCACCGCCATCCTGAACGCCGAAGGTGAGGATGCCCGAGGCGCGGCCACCCATGTACTTTTGCGCCAGCACATGTTCGTGGTGATCGGGCAGACCGGCGTAGTTGACCCAGCCAACCTTCGGATGGTCCTTGAGATATTGCGCCACGGCCTGCGTGTTTTCGCAGATGCGGTCCATGCGCACCGCCAATGTCTCGATGCCCTGCAGGATCAGGAAACTGTTGAAAGGCGAAATCGCCGCGCCCATGTTTCTGAGCGGCACCACGCGCGCCCGGCCAATGTAGGCGGCGGGGCCGAGCGCTTCGGTGTACACGACGCCGTGGTAGGAAACGTCGGGTGTATTCAGGCGCTTGAAGCGTTCCTGGTGATCGGCCCAGGGGAACTTGCCGGAATCGACAATGACGCCGCCGATGCTGGTGCCATGGCCGCCCAGATACTTGGTCAGCGAATGCACAACGATGTCGGCGCCATGTTCGAAGGGGCGGCACAGATAGGGTGTCGGCACGGTGTTGTCGACAATCAGCGGCACCCCGGCGGCGTGTGCCACTTCGGCCAGGGCCGCGAGGTCGATGATGTTACCGAGCGGATTGCCGATCGACTCGCAATAGATCGCCTTGGTGCGCGCATCGATGAGCGGTTTGAAACTGGCGGGGTCGCGATAGTCGGCGAAGCGCGTCTCGATGCCATATTGCGGCAGGGTGTGGGCGAACAGGTTGTAGGTGCCGCCATACAGCGTGCCGACCGAAACGATGTTGTCGCCGGCCTCGGCGATGGTCTGGATGGCATAAGTAATCGCCGCCTGGCCCGAAGCCACCCCCAGCGCTCCGACGCCGCCTTCCAGCGCGGCCATGCGCTTTTCGAGTACATCGGTGGTCGGATTCATGATGCGCGTGTAGATATAGCCCTGCACCTTCAGGTCGAACAGGTCGGCACCATGCTGGGTATCGTCGAAAGCGTACGAGGTGGTCTGATAAATCGGCACCGCCACGGCTTTGGTGGTGGGATCAGGGCTGTAGCCGCCATGGACTGCCAGGGTTTCGATTTTCATTGAGGGCCTCTGTGTATTTTGCTGACGTGGTTGATAAATTGTGCGATTGAATTCATTATATCGATCAATCAAACGGCAGGAGACCCACCATGCAAATCGCGAACGATATCATCGAACTGATCGGCCACACACCGCTGGTTCGCCTCAACCGCATGAACGCCGGCAACAGCGCGACGATCGCGCTGAAGCTCGAATTTTTCAACCCGGCGGGGAGCGTCAAGGACCGCGTCGCCATGGCGATGATCGATGCCGCCGAGAAGGCCGGCAAAATCAAGCCCGACACCATCATTCTAGAACCGACCTCGGGCAACACCGGCATCGGCTTGGCGATGGTCTGCGCGGCGCGCGGCTATCAGGCCGCCTTCGTCATGCCCGAAACCATGAGCCGCGAGCGCAAACTGTTGCTCAAGGCCTATGGCGCGGAATTGATCCTCACCCCCGGGCCGGAGGGCATGCCCGGCGCGATCAGGAAAGCCGAGGAAATGGCGGCAGCCGATGCACGCTACTTCATCCCGCAGCAGTTCGAGAACCCGGCGAACCCGGACATCCATCGCAAGACCACGGCCGAGGAAATCTGGCGCGACACCGATGGCCAGGTCGATATCTTCATCTCCGGCGTGGGCACCGGCGGCACGGTCACCGGCGTCGGCGAAGTGCTAAAGGCCAGGAAGCAGGTCAGGATCATCGCCGTCGAGCCCGATGCCAGTCCGGTGCTGTCCGGCGGCCAGCGCGGCCCGCACCCGATCCAGGGCATCGGCGCCGGTTTCGTGCCGGCCATCCTCAACACCAAGATCTATGACGAAACCATCCGCGTGAAGAACGATGACGCGCTGACGACCGCGCGCCGCATGGCGACCGAAGAAGGCCTGCTGGTCGGCATTTCTTCCGGCGCAGCCGTGTGGGCCGCGCTCGAGGTCGCCCAGCGGCCGGAGAGCGCCGGCAAGCTGATCGTCGTCGTCATTCCGTCTTTCGGCGAACGCTATCTTTCGACGGTGCTTTACCAACATCTGGAGTAAGGCCCATCCTCCCCCCCCTGGCGGGAGAGGGCGCGGGGGAGCGGGGGTGCCAACAGAAAGTCCTTTCTCCTGCAAGCGGGAGAAAGGCGCGTGCTACCATGCCGCGCCCCATGCCTGCCAAACTTGATCTGGAACGCCTGTTCGCCGCCGACGGCCCGCTCGCGCGAGCTATTCCCGGCTACCGCCTGCGCGAGCAGCAGGTGGCCATGGCGCGCGAGGTAGCGGCCGCCATCGCAGCCAACCGGCAACTCGTCGTCGAAGCGGGCACGGGCACCGGCAAGACCTTCGCCTACCTCGCGCCCGCGCTCTTGTCCGGCGGCAAGGTGATCATTTCCACCGGCACCAAGACCCTGCAGGATCAGCTTTTCAACCGCGACCTGCCGACGGTGCGTGATGCGCTCGGCGTGCCGGCGACGGTGGCCCTGCTCAAGGGCCGTGCCAACTATGTCTGCCCGCATCACCTCGACCGCGCGCTGACGGGCGGCCGGCTCAACTCGCGCGCCGAGACCGCGCATCTGCATGCCATCGCCCGCTTCGCGAAGGCGACGTCCTCCGGCGACAAGGCCGAATGCAGCGACGTGCCCGAGGATTCCGGCGCCTGGTATCTGGCGACCTCGACGCGCGAGAACTGTCTCGGCCAGGAATGCGCCCACGTCAAGGAGTGCTTCGTGCTCGCGGCGCGGCGCGAGGCGCTGGTCGCCGACCTCGTCGTGGTGAATCATCATCTCTTCTTCGCCGACGTCATGCTCAAGGACGATGGCATGGGCGAGCTGCTGCCGAGCTGCAACACGGTGATTTTCGACGAGGCGCACCAGCTCCCCGAAGTGGCCGGCCTGTTCTTTGGCGCGGCGGTCGGCACCGGCCAGTTGCTCGACTTCGCGCGGGACACCAAGCTCGAAGGCATCAGCGCCGCCAAGGATTACGCGGCCTTGCAGGATGCGGCGCGCGCGCTGGAAAAGGCGACCAAGGATCTGCGCCTCGCTTTTCGCCACGAAGGCCGCTTCTCGACCGTGCAATGGCTCCAGCATCCCGAGGCCATCGAAGCGCTGGCGCATTTGCAGGCGCTGCTGGACGAACTGGGCAAGCACCTCGAAAGCCAGGCCGGCCGCTCCGAAGGCCTGGCGAACTGCCTGGGCCGCTGTGGCGAACTGGTGCTACTGCTGAGGCATTGGCAGCAGGCAGGTGATGCAAAAGTCGGCGCTGACGAGACGGCGCCAACAGTCTCCCCTCCTGAGAAGGAAGGGCTGGGGGAGGCGGGAGGGGTAGTGCGTTGGGTCGAGGTCACGGCCTACGGCGTGAGCTTCAACCTCACGCCGCTTTCCGTCGCACCGATTTTCCGCAAGCAGCTCGAAGGCCACCCGCGCGCCTGGATATTCACCTCGGCGACGCTCGCGGTGGGCGAGGATTTCTCGCATTACCGCAATGCGCTCGGGTTGATTGATGCGACGACCGGCCGCTGGGACAGCCCCTTCGACTATCCGGGCAACGCCCTGCTCTACTGTCCAGAAGGCATGCCCGACCCGAACCATCCTGACTACCCGGAGGCCGTCGTCGAAGCGGCCTGGCCGGCGATCCGCGCCTCCAATGGCCGCGCCTTCGTGCTGTGCACATCCTTGCGCGCGATGCGGCGCATCCATGAACTGCTCGAAGAACGCATCGCCGCCGCAGGCCTGGAAATGCCACTGCTGCTGCAAGGCCAGCGCTCCAAGTCGGAACTGCTCGACAACTTCCGCCACCTCGGCAACGCCGTGCTGGTGGCCAGCCAGAGCTTCTGGGAAGGCGTCGATGTGCGCGGCGAAGCGCTGTCTTTGGTCGTCATCGACAAGCTGCCCTTCGCGCCGCCCGACGATCCGGTGCTCGCGGCGCGCATCGACACCCTGAAACGCCAGGGCAAGAACGCCTTTTTCGAGATGCAATTGCCGCGCACGGTGATCAGCATGAAGCAGGGTGCCGGCCGGCTGATCCGCGACGAAACCGACTGCGGCGTGCTGATGGTCTGCGACCCGCGCCTAGTCGATAAACCCTATGGCCGGCGCATCTGGCAAAGCCTGCCGCCCATGCGGCGGACGCGCGCGATCGCCGACGTTGAAACGTTCTTTGCGAGGTAACTTTCATGATGCGTGAAACATCACCCCGCATCATGAAAGTCATCCCCTTCCCATGGCCCCCCACCCCCAGCCCCCGCCCCGAGGCGGGGGTCAAAGTCTGTTCGCTGCGCTCACGGGGTTACCCGGCGTCAAATTGCGTATTTCACGGTTAAACTCAACGCATGAAACTTTCCGACCTCCCCGCTGATCTGCTGGCCGAGCGGCCACATCTGTTTTCATCCGTCACCGTGCCGATCGGAGCGGCTGACCTGGCGCAGATGCGCGCACTGATCGCCGCCGTGGAGCACGTGATTGCCTTGCCGGCGTGGCAGGAGTTCACAATGCGTGCAGCCGGCGGCGGCGGGACTGCGCCGGCAAAAGTCGGCGCTGGCGGGACGGCGCAAAACTCGGCGACAACCGGGGTTTTCATGGGCTACGACTTCCATCTGACCGAAGCCGGGCCGCAACTCATCGAGATCAACAGCAATGCCGGCGGCGGGCTGCTGGCCGCCCTGCAGGCCGAGCGCGACGACGTGCTCGATGCCTATGTCGCGATGTTTCGCACCGAATGTCCGCGCGAATTGAAGGTGCTCGCCATCGTCGATGAGGCGCCACGGGAGCAGTATCTCTATCCCGAGTTCTTCGGCTTTCAGCGCCTGTTCGCGCAACACGGCATCCGGGTGCTGATCTGCGACCCGGCCGAACTGCTGCTCTGCCATGGCAATTTATGGATCGAGGAAACGAAGCTCGACCTCGTCTATAACCGGCTCACCGATTTTTCATTGACGCTGCCGGCGCATGCGGTGCTACGCGAGGCCTGGCGGCAGGGCGTGGCCATCACGCCGAACCCGGCGATCCATGCGCGTTACGCCGACAAGCGCAATCTGATCGCGCTCACCGACGCCGCGCTGCTGGCCGAATGGGGCGTGGCTGAGACAACGCGCCAGACGCTGCTGGCCGGCATCCCGCGCACCGAGCAGGTGACGAATGAACGCGCCGAGGATTTCTGGCAACAGCGACGCCAGTTGTTTTTCAAACCGGCGGCGGGTTTCGGCTCGAAGGGCTCGTATCGCGGCGACAAGCTGACGAGACGGGTGTTCGAGGAAATCCTCGCCGGTAACTATGTTGCTCAGGACTTCGCGCCACCATCGACGGTAGCGGTCAATCTGGACGGAGAGTTAACCGAACTCAAGGCGGACATCCGCAATTATGTCTATCGTGGCGAAGTCCAACTGGTTGCCGCGCGGCTGTATCAGGGGCAGACGACGAATTTCCGCACACCGGGCGGCGGTTTTGCGAAGGTAATCGAAGCATGAAGGTATTTGGCTTTGCCGGTTATTCCGGTTCGGGCAAGACGACGCTGATCGAACAATTGATTCCGCGCTTCGGGGCACGCGGACTGCGGGTGTCGCTGATCAAGCACACCCACCACAATTTCGACGTCGATCATCCGGGCAAGGATTCGTATCGCCATCGCGCGGCCGGCGCGGGCGAGGTGCTCCTGACCTGCGATACGCGCTGGGTGCTGATGCACGAACTGCGCGGCGCGCCGGAAGCGAGCCTGGAAGAACAATTGAAGGTGCTCTCGCCCTGCGACCTGGTGCTGGTCGAGGGATTCAAGCAGACACCGATCGCCAAGCTGGAAGTGCATCGTCCGGCCCACGGCAAGCCACCGATCTGGCCAGAAAATTCAAGCGTGGTGGCCGTCGCGACCGACGCCGCATCTCATCTCTCGGTTGACTGCCCATTGCCGACACTCGATCTCAACGATGTGGATGCCATTGCCCAATTCATTCTCGACTACCTGGACCGACCATGCTGAGCTACGAAGAAGCCCTCGATCATTTACTGGCCGCCGCCATGCCGGTGGCGGAAGTCGAACTGATCCCGCTGGCCGACCTGCGCGGCCGGATTCTGGCCGAGGCGCTGGTGTCGACCGAGACGGTGCCGCCACTCGACAACAGTGCGATGGACGGCTACGCCGTGCGCTGCGTGGATGTACCGCAAGCAGGCGTCGCACTCCCAGTGGCGCAACGCATTCCCGCCGGCAGTGTTGGCCATGCGCTGGCGGCCGGCACCGCGGCGCGCATCTTCACCGGCGCACCGCTACCCAGGGGTGCCGATGCGGTGGTGATGCAGGAATTTTGCGCGCACGGTCCCGACGGTAGCGTGATCGTCAATTGCCTGCCCAAGCCGAACATGAATATTCGCCGGGCCGGCGAGGACATTGCCGCGGGTGCGGCAGTATTGTCGGCAGGCACGCGCCTGGGCGCGGCGGAAATCGGTCTGGCCGCCTCGATCGGCGCCGCCCGGTTGCCGGTGCGCAGACGCCTGCGCGTGGCGCTCCTGTCGACCGGCGACGAACTCGCCGAGCCGGGCCAGCCCCTGCCGCCGGGCGGCATCTACAACTCGAACCGCTATTTTCTGCGCGCCCTGCTGGAAAGCCTGGGTTGCGCGGTGACCGATGCCGGCCACGTGCCGGACAGTTTGGCTGAGACGCGCAGGGCTTTACGGGCAGCAGCGGAATGCAACGACCTGATCGTCACCTCCGGCGGCGTTTCTGTCGGCGAAGAGGATCACGTCAAGCCCGCAGTCGAGGCGGAGGGCGAACTGTCGCTGTGGAAGATCGCCATCAAGCCGGGCAAGCCGCTGGCCTTCGGAAAGGTGGGCGCTGGCGGGACGGCATCGAGTGCAGCCTTTATCGGCCTGCCGGGCAATCCCGTGTCCTGCTTCGTCACCTTCTTGCTGTTCCTGCGCCCCTATCTGCTCAAGCGCATGGGTGCGCGGACGACCTTGCCTGTCGCGCGCACGCTGGTTGCGGCGTCCGACTGGACAAAGGCCGAGGACCGGCGCAATTTCCTGCGCGCGCGCATCGCGGCCGACGGGCGCGTCGAACTGTATCCAAACCAGGGTTCCGGGGTGCTGACTTCCTGCGTCTGGGCTGACGGACTGGTCGACACGCCAGCCCGGCAGACTTTCCGGGCGGGGGATCCGGTGCGTTATCTCTCATTTACCGACCTACTGTAACCATGACACTGAAAATCCTTTATTTCGCCAGCATCTGCGAGGCGACTGGCGAAACTGGCGAAACTTTCACCGCCCAGCCCGGGGTAACCACCCTCGGCGCCTTGCGCGCGGCGCTTGGCGAACGGCATGCCGTATTGCTGACGACGAAAAATCTGCGCGCGGCGGTTAACCGAAAAATGTGCGACTGGGATGCGCCCATCGCGGATGGCGACGAAATCGCTTTTTTCCCGCCGGTGACAGGCGGATAACTAATGCCCCCCCACGCTCGCAAATTCGGCTCGCCGCCCCCCACGGGGGGGCATCATTTGGCAACTGAGCCCTCTTGGGGCGGCCCGGCGAGGGCATGATGGAAGTCGCCATTCAGGCAGCCGACTTTGATGTCGGCGCCGAAATCGGCGCGCTATCCGCCGCGGACCCGATGGCGGGCGCGGTCGCCAGTTTCGTCGGCCTGGTCAGGGGCGACACAGTGGTAGCGATGACCCTTGAGCACTATCCCGGCATGACCGAAGCCGCACTGACCGACATCGTCGCCGCAGCGAAAAAACGCTGGAAATTGCGCACGGTGCGGGTGATCCACCGCGTCGGCCGTCTGTTGCCGGGTGAGCGCATTGTCTTTGTCGGAGTTGCTTCCGCGCATCGCGGCGAGGCATTCGCCGCCTGCGAATTCATCATGGACTACCTGAAGACGCAGGCGCCCTTCTGGAAAAAGGAAGAAACCGCGGAAGGCGAACGCTGGGTCGATGCCCGCGAAACAGACAACCTCGCCGCCCGCCGCTGGCGGGATGGCGCGGAAGACTGAAACCGCTTATTTTTTCTTTGCAGCGCTTTTCGGCGCTGCGGCGGGCATGCCGCCAAACGCCGCTGCCGACGCCTGCGCGATCTGCTCGAAGGCGCTGTTGGCGGTGGCCATGGACTGTTGCATGATCTCCATGATGTTTGCGTTCGGGGCGGGCATCACCTTGAAAAAACCTTGAAACGCATCGACCATTTCCTGGTTGCCGGAGGCCAGTTGCTCGGTGAGCATACGGGAAAATTCCATGCGGGCATCGTTACCGATTTCGGTCACTTTTTGTGCCGCCGCCATCATCTGCTGGGCGGTTTCCTGCGCATACTGGGTGCGCAGTTGCATCACCTGCTGTGGATCCTTGGCACTGGTCAGGGCGCGCGCATTGTCGACACCCTGCTGGAACAGTTCACGCGCCAATTCATTTTGCAGCGCCATCACGCGTTGTGAATTCTCGATGGACATCTGCGCCAGCCGCATGGCGGCTTCCATGTTCCTGCGATTGAGTTCGCTGAGATTTTCGGTTTTACCGGCCATGATCCGCTCCTTATGGGTGAGTCAGAGATGAGTTGAATGTAGCACGGTCGGCTGACATTTATCTGACCGGAATCAAGAATTCAGGATTTTCGGGATACTTATCCGCCAGCAGGCGCCATGAGCATGGCCTGCAGACCCATCAGCCCGTTGCCAAAAATGCGCGCGTCCATTAGCGCCGGGGCCGTGTGCATGATCGGACGGAATCCCATGTGCGCCAGGATGTCGCGCTCCAGGTCGATGCCGGGGGCGATCTCGGTCAGTTCCAGACCCTCCGGCCCGAGGCGAAACACGCAACGTTCAGTAATGTAGAGCGCCGGCTGCTCGCGCTTCCTGGCTTCGCTGCCGCTGAAGGCGCGCACCTCGACCTCTTCGATGAATTTTTGCGTATGACCTTCCTGCAGAATGCGCAGCCGACCGTCTTCAATGGCGACTTCCAAGCCGCCGGCGGTGAATGTGCCGACAAAAACCACCTTGTGGGCATTTTGCGAAATGTTGATGAAACCGCCAGCTCCCGCCATCCGCTTGCCGAACCGGATGACATTGAGGTTGCCGGCGCGGTCGGCCTGCGCCAGGCCGAGAAAGGCGATATCCAGGCCGCCGCC